>JBDRTQ010000418.1:0-3114 GCA_043823885.1 Candidatus Eiseniibacteriota bacterium
TCTTGTCCACCAGACGTCCCACGGCCTCCGCGTCCATCGCGTCCGCCTGCCTGGTCAGTTCCGCCAGGTGCTGGGAGTAGAGCAGGTGCGGCCCGGCCGCTTCCCTGCCCATCTCTGAGAGCTTCAGCACGTCTCGATACCACAGGAGCATCAGGTCCAGAAGTCGCTGCTGCTCCGTTCTGCCCAGACGGAAGGCGAGGGCGGTCGCCTCGTTGACGAGCGACGCGACGTCCTTCGTGCGCTTGCCCACCATCAGGTCGGCGACGCGCTTGAGATCCACCGTCGGACCTTCTTTGTCCGTCCGGAGCGCCGTGCCGACGCTGCCCTGCGCGAGCGAAGCGGCCGCCGACGCCCGCTTCGCGTCGAATCCAAGCCTCGTATCCGCCAGGAGCACCTCCTCCACCGTGTCCCTCGGAAGGCTGGCGAACGGTATCTTCTGGCAGCGTGACACCACCGTCGCCGGCAGTGCGCTCGGTCTGGAGGTCGTCAGGATTATGACGGTCTTCTCCGGAGGCTCCTCCAGCGTCTTGAGCAGCGTGTTGGCCGCCTCCGTTGTCATCATGTCCGCGTCCGCCACAACGAACGCCTTCCACGGGCCGATGTAGGGGCGCTGGTTGGCTTTCGCCACCACTTCCGCGAGGATGGTCTCCACGGAGATGATGGCGTTCTTCCGACCGAAGTCCTGCTCGCGGTAGCCGTCTCTGACGTAGCTCGTGATGAGTTCGCTCTTCTCGGCCGGCTTGAGCGTGGTCGGCATCGGGAAGATCAGATGGATGTCGGGGTGAGAAAGCCCCGCGGCCATCTTGCATCCCGCACACTTCCCGCACCCGGAGAGCCCCTCCACCTCACAGTTGAGCGCCTGCGCGAAGGCGAGAGCGGCGGTTTCCTTCCCCACACCGTCGGGGCCCTGGAACAGATAGGCATGCGAGAGCCGCTCCGACTCGAACGCCGCCCTCAAGAGGCCGACGGCTCGGTCCTGCCCTTTGATCCGCTCGAGGCCCATCGTCCCCCCGGAAAACGCGTTGCCTTCTGACCGGCGCAAGGCCGAACTGCCCGTCCGAAGCTAACTTATGATTCTATCCGTCCTTCGGAGTGACCGTCAAGGCGATTCACTCCGCCGGACGGCGATGGCCCCCGCCAGACGCACCGCTGCGGCCATGCTCTCGTGGTTGGCCGACCCTCGTCCGGCGATCTCGAAGGCCGTTCCGTGGTCCACGGAGGTGCGGACTATCGGAAGACCCAGGGTCAGATTGACGCAGTGACCGAACCCCATCAGCTTCGCGGCGATCGTTCCCTGGTCGTGATACATCGCCAGGATGGCGTCGTAGGCCGACCCGGGCCCGCCCGAATCGCGGTCGCCGTGGCCGACGAAGATGGAGTCAGCCGGGTATGGTCCTGCGGCGTCGATACCGGCCTCCCGCGCCAGTGCGATCGCAGGCGCGATGATGCGCTCTTCCTCGTCTCCGAACCTGCCGCCCTCTCCCGCGTGCGGATTGAGAGCCGTCACGGCGATCTTCGGAGAAGGCACGCCCAGCCACGACTCGAGGCCGTCCGAGAGTGTCCCGAGCTTCTGCAGCAGTAGGCCGGGCGTGAGGGCCGCGGGCACTTCCGCCAGTGGAAGGTGGGTCGTTGCGAGGGCCACGCGGCTCTCGCCGTGCACGAAGGTCATTGCGAAGCCGGTGGCGTCCGTCAGACCTGCAAGGAACTCCGTGTGTCCGGAGAAGTCCGCGCCGGTCGCGGCTATCGCGGCCTTCGACACCGGTGCGGTCACCATCGCGTCTGCCTCGCCGCACATGCAGAGCCGCACGGCCGCCTCTATGGACGCAAGCGAGGAACGCGCCCCGGCGTCGGTCGGGCGCCCCGGTACGACGTTCCCCGAGGAAACCCCGGCGTTCACCACGTCGCGCGCGATCGGAAGCGAGAGCCTCCGGGCCCATTCCTCGAGAGCAGCGGGGTCGCAAGCTACAGAAAGATCGTAGTCCGGTGCGACCGAAGCGTCCGCGAGGACCCGAAGCACCACCTCGGGCCCCACCCCGGCGGGGTCGCCCATCGTGAGCACCAGTCTCGGCCGGCGGGCCGTCGGTCCGGCGCCGGAGCCGGCTCCGCCACGACTCCCGCCGCCCGCATCTGAAACTGAGAGGGCCAGCCGTGGCTGGCCCCTAGGTGTCCGACGCATGCGTATCCTCGATAACCTCGCAGAGCGCGCGGGCCTTCTCTTTGCCGACGTTGCCCGAGGGAACCTCGACCACCCTCACCCGCAGGGTTCGGTCTCGGAGGCTGATCGTGAGCTCGTCGCCCACCTTGACCACCGTTCCCGCCTTGGCCTTCCTCCCGAGAATCGAGACCCTGCCGGCATCGCAGGCCCACTTCGCGACGCTGCGCTGCTTGATCAATCTGGACAGCTTGAGGAAGCGATCCAGTCTCATTCCTCCGGCACCATGCCGGTCCGAATGTCGACGAATATCTCGCGGGTGAGCCGGTCGATGAGTTCGGTGTACGCCTTCTCGGCCTTCCGCGTGAAAATGTAGTCCTTGAGTTTCTCGCGCACCTCGTCCAGCGACGCCATACGGGACTCGTTGTGCTCCAGAAGCTTGAGCACGTAGAAACCGCTCTCCCTCGCCGTGACCTCGGCCACGTCGCCCTGAGATAGTCCGGTGACGACCTCCTTGAAGGACGGTGCGAGGTTGTCGCGCGTGAACCATCCGAGCTCGCCGCCGTTCTCGCGGGACGAGTGGTCGTCGGAGCGCTTGCGCGCGAGCTCAGCGAAGTCCTCGCCCTCGAGCACGCGCTGGCGCAGGCTTTCTGCGGTGGCCCTTGCCCTGGTTTCGTCCTCCGGTCCCGGCGCGATTCTCGCCAGGATGTGACGCGCCCGCACCTCGGCGCCGGTCGCCTCCAACACCTCGACGATGTGGAATCCGAACCGCGTCGGGATGATCCCGCTCACCTCGCCCTCTTCCATGGCGAACACGGCGTCCTCGAACTCCGGAACCATCACGCCGCGGCCGAACGTGCCGAGGTTGCCCCCGGTGGCGCCGCTGGCGTCGTCGGAGTACTCCCGCGCCAGGTCTTCAAATGACTCTCCGGACGCGAGACGCTCCGATGCTTCCGCCATGC
>JBDRTQ010000419.1:0-2491 GCA_043823885.1 Candidatus Eiseniibacteriota bacterium
AAGCTGTTTCGGCCCAGCGGCGGCCCCTCGACGACGCGCGATAACGGCACTCAGACCCGCTCCTGGTTGCATTTGGCGAGCCTCGCTGCAACGACGGGCGGGCGGGAGGCCGGCCACAGCTGAATGAGCGCTCAGGGCGTCCGCACCGGCAGTGAACCCGATACGAGTCACGTGCTTTTTCGGGCACAGCTCATGCAATTGCCTTCTGTCAGCAAGCGGGCGTTCGCCCGCATGGGGCCCAGCTGCCCCTACCAGTCAGGCGCCGAACGCACAGGCCGGCGTCTGCGCGTGTGTCCACGGCCGTCCAGATACGATAGAGGAACCACGCCATGGCCGAGACTCCCTGGCCTTCGGGAGAAATGCTCGCAGAACTGGAATCCCTCAGGCGCAAGGTCTCCCAGCTCGACGCCGTGAAGAACAAGGCGCATCTGGTTGCTGAGGAACTCGCCGCCCTCGAGGCCAGATACCGCGTCCTCTACGACGACGGGCCTATGCTCTGCACTGTCGTTGACTCCGCGGGCGTCATTCTGGACTCGAACCATGCCGTAACCACATGCCTCGGCTACCGACCCGATCAGTTGAAGGGAACACCGTTCCGGGACCTCGTCGTGCCCGACAAGGACTCACCCGCGACCGCGCGCCTCGAGCAGGCCTTCAGAGGGGAGCTCGCGAAGGACCTCGAGGTAGGGCTGAAGAGCGGAAGCGGGGCGATCCGCAGAGTTCTCATCCTCTCGGCGGTCGTCCGCCCCGACATACGCGGGCGCAGCGACGGCGTGCTGCTGGCGGGCAAGGACATCACCGCCCAGAGATACGCCGAGGCAGCCCTCGAGGCGGGTGACCGTCAGTACCACGCTCTGGTCGAATGCCTGCCCATCCCGGTCTGTTCGTTTGACACCAGCCACAGGTTCGTGTTCGCGAACTGGGCGGCGGCAGACGTATTCGAGGTGAAGGCGAGAAGCCTGCTCGGCCGGAGCCTCGACGAGTTCGTGTCCGAAGAGGACTGGAATTCCATCCTCGAGAGAACCTCTGACCTGCGCGACGGCCCCACGCGTCCCTACGACATCAAAGTGATCCGGCCGGACGGGAACACGCGGAGCGTCTCCATACACGCGGCACTGAGACACGACACCGACGGAAACGCCATAGGAGTCGTCATGGCCCTGCAGGCCGTGACCGAGCACAAGGCCGTCGAGCGGGCCCTGCAGGAGAGCGAGGCGAAGTATCGCTCGCTCTTCGAGGAGTCGATCGATGTCATCTACATGACGTCACGAGACGGCAGGCTGGTCGACATCAGCCCGTCAGCCGTATCACTGTTCGGATACACGCGGGACGAATTGCTGGAGCGCGACGTGCACGGGCTCTACGCCAACCCTGAACAGCGAGTGAGATTCCAGGAGGTCATCGAGCAGCGGGGGTTCGTCCGTGGATTCGAGATCACTCTCCTCCACAAGGACGGCAGAAGGGTCGACTGCCTCCTCGCCTCAACGGTGAGGAAGGGCGCGGACGGCACGACGCTCGGCTATCAGGGCATCATGCGTGACATCACCGATATGAAACGCGCCGAGGCAGCGCGCGAGCGGGAGCGCCGGACGTTCCGCGTGATCGCCGAGGCAGCAGTGCGCTCGAGCGACATACCGGACCTGTGCTCTCGCGTTCTCGGCGGCCTTGTTGAGGTTCTCGGATTCGATGCCGGGACGCTTCGACTGCACGACGGCAAGAGGGGGGTGCTTGAGCCGGTGGCCGTGGTCGGGCTGAGAGACAACGAACGCTCCCTCATCTCGAGTCAGACCATAGGCACGGACCGGGAGTGCACTGCCGCCCATGTGGCGCGGACCGGCGAGCCGGTCTTCGCACCTGACGTCGCGACCCACCCGATCTCCGCGTCTCATGGCGAGAGACTGAACTCCCTCGGGGTACGCTCCCTCATCTCCTACCCGGTCTTCGGAGCAAGCCGCAACCTTCTGGCCGTCATGCAGCTCTTCTCCAGAACTCCGGCGGAGATACATGAAGAGGGCGACAGGCTGTTCTTTGAGACAGTGGCTGGGATGATCGCGGCGGTGATCGAGAAGAAGCTCGCCGAAGATCAGACGCGGGAAGTCGAGGCGCAGCTGGTTCAGGCCCAGAAGATGGAGGCGGTAGGAACTCTGGCGTCCGGGGTCGCCCACGACTTCAACAATCTCCTGACAGCGATCCAGGGATTCACCGAGCTGGCGTTGATGTCGGTGAGCGAGTCGGACCGTATGCACGATGACCTGAAGAAGATACAGAGCGCCGCGGACAGGGGCGCGGGTCTCGTGCGTCAGCTGCTCCTCTTCGGACGCGAACAGGCGGTCCAGCTCCACCCGATCGACGTCAACGCAACGACCCAAGGCATGGTCAAGATGCTCGCCCCGCTGATAGGCGAGGACATCAGGGTCAATACCGTGCTCGAACATGACCTGCGGCCGGCCATGGCGGATGAGGGGAGCATCCAGCAGGTGCTCATGAACCT
>JBDRTQ010000420.1:0-2636 GCA_043823885.1 Candidatus Eiseniibacteriota bacterium
GGTTCCGATAGCGCTCACCGACTGCCTGAACTTCGGCAATCCTGAGGTCGCGGAGGTCTTCCAGGACTTCGTCGACGCTGTGCGGGGCATAGGTGACGCGGCGCGCGGCATCGGCATGAAGGACTCGGACGAGCCCATTCCTGTCATCTCGGGGAACGTCAGCTTCTACAACCAATCATCGGCGGGCAGCGCCATCCTGCCGTCACCCGTAGTCTGTGCGGTCGGCCGCGTGCCGGACATCGCGTTTCACGCGACGTCCGGCATGAAGTCGCCCGTGAGCTCGCTCCTCCTCGTTGGAGAGCGGTACGGTGAACTCGGCGCCTCCGCGTTCATGCGCACTGTGGCAGGCGGGGTCGGAACGCACCCGCCGGTCGTTCGTGTGGACGAAGAGCGGGCGATGATGTCCGCCGTGACCGATCTCATCGCCGCCGGGCGCGTGCGGTCGTGCCACGACATCTCCGACGGCGGCATGGTAGTGGCGCTGGCCGAGATGCTGCTTGGCTCGTCACCCGACAGCACGATTGGGGCGGAGATCGACCTGGACCGGACCTGGGCCGCGGGCGACGCGCTCGCGGTGTGTGAGCTTCTGTTCTGCGAGAATGGCGGGTATCTGCTCGAGGTCGGCCCCGACGACGTGGACCTGGCGATGGACGTGCTCGACGACCGGGGCACATGGTATGCGGAGATCGGCCGCACGACCGCTGAGCGCGGCCTCGTCGTGCTCGCCGGGTCGGTGGGAGACGTCAGGCTGTCCGAGGATGCGATGAGCGCCGCGTGGCTGAATGGTGCTACTGAGGTGATGCTGTGAGCGAGGCCAGACCGAACATAGCCGTCCTGCGGTTCCCGGGCATGAACTGCGAGGAAGAGACGCGCAGGTCCGTGCTGGCAGCCGGGGCGTCGTGCGACATCTTCATGTGGAACGGCCCGACGTCTGAGCTTGCGAGCTACGACGGGTACGTGCTGCCCGGCGGCTTCTCGTATCAGGACCGGGTCCGCGCGGGCGCCATCGCCGCCAAGGATCGCATCGTCGACTGCCTCTACGAACAGGCCGAGGCGGGCAAGCCCGTCATCGGCATCTGCAACGGCGCACAGATCCTGGTCGAGGCGGGCATGGTGCCGGGCATCGAGGCCGGAAGGGTAGAGATGGGTCTCGCGCACAACATCATGCCCGACAGGGACGGTTACTACACGAGGTGGACCCACCTCGTGGTCGCTCATCGGAGGTCCTGCGCGACGGCCGCGCTCGAGCCTTCTGCCACCGTCCCCGTGCCCGTCGCCCACGCGGAGGGCAGGTTCGTCACCATGGACGAGGGCCTGGTCGAGCGGCTCTTCGAGGCGGGACAGGTGGTCCTGACCTACGGCACCCCCGAGGGCTCGCCCGCCGACGGATTCCCCGACAATCCCAACGGCTCTGCGCGGAACGTCGCGGGTATCTCGAACCCCGCCGGCAACGTCGTGGCGATGATGCCGCATCCCGAGCGTTCCTCCTGGATGTTCCAGCTGCCCGGGAATCTGCCCGGCGAGTGGGGGAGGCGCAGGCGCGAGGCCGCAGGTGAGGACGCGCTCTTCGGGCCGGGACCCGGGCTGGGAGTCCTGTCCTCGCTGGTGCGCTTCATCGAGAGCAACGGGAAGGGGGCCTGAGTGGCCGCGACGCACCATCTCTCTCTCAGCGTGGTCCTCAAGGCGACCGGCAACGAGGCCCGCTCCGCGCTCGAGGCGCTGCAAGAGAAGATGAACCTCAGGGACCAGGTCGCCGACCTGCAGCGCGAGGAACTCTGGGAGATAGAGGTGAGGGCCGAGACGCCGTCGAACGCGGAGGAGACTGTGAAGCGGCTCGTCATGACGACGAACCTCTTCGCGAATCCGAACAAACACAACTACTTGTTGTCGGCCGCCGACGGGACTGAGCCGGGGCGCGATGACGAGGTGGTCGTTCTCGTGACCGACCGCGAGGGCGCCGAGGGAGAGTCAGTTCTCTCCGCCATACGCAGGATGGGCGTCGATGATGTTGTGGGCGTTCGGAAGTGGGTACTCTGGCGCATACGCCTGGTGGAGTCTCCGGTACGCGGCAACCCGGAGCTCATCGAACTCATCAGAAGGATAGGGGTCGCGTCAGGGCGACGTGACGGGCTTCTGTCCAATCCACACTCTCAGATCTCCCGCGCGATCCTCCCATGGGGCGAGGAAAAGGTCTTGGCGGCCTGACCCGCTCGTGATAGATTAGTCAAGGTTTGGGGACTTTTCGGGCTCGGCGCCGCCACGGCGGCGCCCACGGGTCACTGCAGCGCCGGCTCTGGTCAAGGGGGTCAGGAGTGCCGAAGATCGTCGTTGATATCGAGCGGTGCAAGGGCTGCGGCTACTGCGTCGAAGCCTGCCCGCAGAAGATCCTGCGGCTCGCAGAGGTCTTCAACGCCATGGGCTACCATCCTGTCGAGACCTTCGACCCCGAGAAGTGCAAGGGCTGCGCTTTCTGTGCGATGATGTGCCCGGACACGGCCATCGAAGTGTTCAAGTAGGCTCGGACGCCCGCGGGACGGGCTCCGGGTCGATGAGTTTCCGAACATGTCAGGTCCACAAGCAGCAAGCGGAGGAGCCGCATGAGCGAGAAGATACCCATCGGCGAGAAGGTCCTGATG
>JBDRTQ010000421.1:0-10388 GCA_043823885.1 Candidatus Eiseniibacteriota bacterium
CCGCAAGGGCCGTCCGCACGAACAGCTTGTCTTGCGGAACGTACGGGATGCGCTTGCCGCGATAGATGGGCGACGGCCCCGTGTTCCTCGCTTCCTCTCGCGTGTACGACACGGAGAGCTCCAGCCCTCGCTCCCACGCGCAGCGCGCGGAAACCTCCAGCCCGACGACGCGCGCGGACTCGAGATTGAATGCCTTGACGCTCTTCTGTGAGTTCTGAAGGAACGTGATCAGATCGTCTCTTTCCGACAGAAAGACCGCGGCCTCAAGCACTGACGAGAGCACTCCTGGCCGTTCCGCTCGAAGCACGAACCCCACATCGGTCGTGGTCCCCTCCTCAGGCAGGAGCTCAGCATTCCCGATCACGTAGCCGCTCGCGCCGAAGAGCTCGAGCATTGTCGGGAAGCGACCGTACCGGGCTCTGTTCGCTCTCACGACGAGCGATGGTCCCGGCGACCACCGCAGTCCGAAGCTCGGTCCGTGGGCGACCGACCAGTGTGGTTCGTCGAGCGGAGCAGGCGGCGCCCCGAAGGGGATGGGACCAGCGTAGTTGTCCACGGCCTCCTGGTAGTGGTACCCCGCTACGAGTGCCAGGCTTTCGCCCCAGAGGAGGACTCGATCCTCGGCGTTCAGCGTCGACACCCGGCGCTTCCGAGTGAACCCGACTCCGATGTTCGGGTTCATATCCTCCGGGACATACCGTTCTTGCCGAAGCTCGCCGAACAGACGGATCACCTGGCGACCGCGGTACCAGTGCAGCGTGCCGAGGAGGTTAACTCCTGCGGCCGTGCTTCTGTTGTCGGTGTCGGACCGGCTGAACCCGACCTCGTTGTCAGGGTTGTAGAAACGGTCTCTCTGCTGCTGATGGAAGCCCATCGTCCGTAGCTGAAGCGCGTTCCCAACAAGGAGAGGTGAGTCGATGGAACCTCTGAGCATATTGCGGAGGACATCGAAGCGGGCGCTCTTGATGTGCACGTTCTCGATCCCCGGGATGCCGCTCTCTTTCACGAAGAGGTCGTCGGAGAGTTCGAATCGCCAGCCTCTGAACGTCGGCGGCGCGATGCGCAGGAACAGGCCCGACTGCTGGAACTGATTGTTCTCCCGCGTCACAACCGCGTCGTCATCGGTGGTCTCCGGCGTTCCATGATGATCGACGTAGGTGAAGTCACCCTCGCTCCTCAGATGGTGAATCGAAACGAGGTAGCCGACCGAGCGCAGCCGCCCCGCTCTCGCGATGTGGGCGCCGAACGTCCCGTGGCTACCCGTCGAGACGGAACAGCCAAGGAGGTCCTCACCCGCCGGCCGCGTGACGAGGTTGATCACGCCCCCTATTCCCGCGACACCAAGCCCAACAGGAGCGCCGCTCCGGTACACCTCGATCCGCTCGACATTCGAGAGCGACAGGTCGGACAGATTCACTACGCCCCACTGGGGCGACCTGAGCGGTACGCCATCCAGGCAGATCTCGACTTGCGCGGGAGAGCTGGCTCGAATGGAGGCGGTGCTGTAGGCCCCGAGGCCACCGTAGCGCCTTACGTCCACGCCCGTGCCTTCCTCGATGACATCCGCGACGCTGACAACTCCGCTGCGCGCGTCGCCGATCTCGTGCACGGTGGCGAACGTGGACAGCTCCCGTATCGCGTCCAACGGGTCCGGACGGTCCGCGACCACCTTCACGGTGTCCACGACATCCGTGAGCACGTCAGTGTCAGGCGGGATCTTCGTTGTGGCTGTGCCGGTAGAATCGCGAGACAACTCGTCTCGCTGGGAGACCGCGAGACCGCGAGACCGCTCATCCTCGTGGGAAGCTCCCCACGAGAGCGATGCACATGCGGAGACACAGGCCAACAGGCAGGTCGGAACTGTGAGCGCTGTACGAGGGCCGAACATCAAGACGCTCCTCCCATACAACACGTCGGTGGGAAGAGCGCCCCTCTCGCTCGCTGGAAGGATGGGCAACCGAAGAGACCGGCAAGTACTGCGACAGGGCGAACTCATACGCCCGCAACAGGCCTTTCCACGGACCTACGGACGTTCCCACCGGCAGGTACTCTGGCTCTCGGCATGCTACTGCCCGCGAGGCCACGCCCTCTGCTGGCGTGACTTCCGGGGTTCGTCGCCGACTACAGCTGCGGGACAGCACCGGCATTTGACCGGTTTCCCCTGGCGGCCTTTCGGCGCCCGGTGAGACGTTGTGCTTTTAGGTATACGCCAGAGTCCCGTGCCCTGTCAAGCAATGCTGTGACCATGTGACCATCGATGCTGTGACCATCCCGACGCGCGCGTGAGGCTCTTGAGACGTGCGAAGCCCCGGTGGGCGCGCCACCGGGGCCTCTTCGAGCGGGTTGTGTTCCGGCTGTATTCCGTCCGATCGCTGTTGAGGCACCGCGCGAGCTGATGAGCCGCCCGGCTGATTGCCGCGTGGGGTCTCTCGCGGACTCGTTCTACTGCAGAAGCACGACCTTCCTCGCCTCATGCCACTCTCCGACAGCCGCCCGGCAGAAGTAGATGCCGGAGGCCGCGGGTGCGCCGCGGCTGTCGCGCCCGTCCCAGACCACTCGACTCGCGCCGGCTGGCATGGAGCCATCGGCAATCGTCGCCACGAGCCGTCCTGAGACGTCGTACACCTCGATCAGCGCGTGCTCGGCCGCCGCCAGCGAGAATTCGAGCGACGTTTCGGCCGTGAACGGGTTGGGCGAGCCGGGACCGAGGGCCATTGTGAGCACAGCCTCGCCGGGCACCGAGGTCCCGTCCGTCACGTAGGCCGTGGAGAGGATCACGGCATCGCCAAGGGCAGTGCCGCCGAGATCGTCGGGGTCGTCGCGTGTCGAGAACGTGATCTCGGCCGTGTAGAGCGTATTGTCCGGCGACCCGGACGAATCGAAGGCGATCGCATACTGCGCCGGCGTTCCATCGACCAGCTGCGGGCTGAAGCCGCCGATGATGGAGAACCGGCCGTCCCCCCCGACTATCTCCACGTCGTAGACGTCGAGCAGCGACTGCAGGGTGTTGTACCCCTCGTTGTAGATGTAGAGCGTCTCGTCGGCGAACGCCCCGACCCCGTCCGACCCGAAGTCCAGTGTGTCGTCCAGGTCGACCGCGAACTCGTCGAAAGAAGGACTCGCGTGGTCAAGAACGGTTGCGGAGAGCGCAACCAGCCACGTCGGATCGTCAAGGTCGTTGGAGGACACCGTCAGGTCCCCCGATCTGACACCGATGCTGCCCGTGTCGACGGTTATCGAGTGGTCGAGCGAGGAGGCCGCGCCCACGACGAAGGAACCGCCGGGCGCCGTGAAACCCGCCGGCGCCGCGAGCGAGTACGACAGGTCGTCGGCAGGACTGGCCGCGGCGTTGCCGACCGTCAGGGTCTCCTCGACGGCCGCGCCTGTCAGCACGCCTCCGAACGCCAGCTCCGCCACGGCGTCGAGCTTCGCGGGCAGCTGCAGCTCCAGAAAGACCGGGATGTGGTCCGCGGCGGTGTAGAGCGCGTCCGCCACGGCCGCGCTGACGATCTGGTTCGGAGGATCGTTGATGTCCAGGTTGAAGCGCTGGCTGTCGTTGCCGAACGGGACATACGAGTTGGTGACATACGAGAGCCCGTCGCCGTCGTCCAGCGCATATGACACCAGCACGAAATCGAACCGGTCGTCCATTCCGCCGCCGGTGCCGCTCCCACCGTCGACGCGCGGCGACTGCGTGTGCGTGTGCGTGAGCGAGTAGTTGTCGTGCCACGTGCCGCCCGTGTTGATCGGGTCCTTGCTCCGGCCGTCGTTGTCCGTCTGGTAGCCGATGAGCATCTGGTACGAACCTTCACTGCTCGACTGGAGGTTGAAGTCTCCCGTGATCATGAAGTTGCTGTCCGCGGGATAGTCGTTGCAGTAGCTCCTGATGATCGTCGTCTGGTCAAGCCTGTCGGCCAGGTCGCTCGAAGCCGTGCCCGCCTTGAGATGCGTCGAGAAGATGACGAACTCGGCCTCCGGAGAATCGTAGCCGACGGGACGGAACTTGTACCACATCGTGTAGCGGACGCCGGTGTCGAGGTATCCGTAGTCCAGGGAGTCCAGGACGTCCGGCTTGAAGAAGCACGCGTTGTCCGTGTCGGGGCCGTTGACGAACGGCATCCATCTGTACTTGCCGGGCTCCGCGTAGTTGAGGATGTTGTCGCAGAAGACGTCGGTTGCCTGCCAGGACTCGATCTCCTGCACAACGATGAGGTCGGCATCTATCTCGTCCATGACGATCCTGAACGAGGCCTCTCTGGTAAGGTAGTCGTTGGGGAAGTTGAGTATGTTGTAGGTGCAGACCTTGATCGCGTGGGCGGGCTGTGCCCCGACCGCCAGCGCCACGAGTGCCGCCAGCACAAGGAGCTTCAGGGGCGTGTGTCGCTTGAACAAGGGGTCCTCCTGTCGATCCCGCCTCCGGGGAGCGGCTCAGCTGACAATATCTCTCTATTTTCCATTGTAGCATAGGTTTATCAATATCTCAAGTTCGGATGGCGTCTGCCCACGCGCCCGCTGACAGTTCCGCCCGGAACGTGGCGCGCCACCGCAACTTGGGGTCAATGACGACTCGCCATCAGCCGCGCCGGGTGACGTCATTCGCTGGAGTCCCGGTACCCCGTCTGATAGAATCACCGGTCATGGACTTCGGACCGTTCCTGATCACTGCCATCCTCATCTCGCTCTCGGGCGTCATGGCGCCGGGCCCCCTGACCGTCGTCGTCGTCGGGAAGGGCGCGAAGTCGCCGCGCGCCGGGGCTCTCATCGCGCTCGGTCACGGCGCTATCGAGTTCCCGCTGATGGTCCTCATTGCCCTGGGGCTGGGGCCGTTCTTCCAGCACGAGGCATTCGCTACCACCGTCGGCCTGGCCGGAGGCGGAGTGCTCCTGTGGATGGCCGCGGGACTCCTGCTCTCTCTCCGACGCGGCAGTGCCCCGGAGGCCGGCCCGGAACGAATGCACGAAGCCTCCCCCTTCATGGCCGGCGTGCTCATGACCGGAGGGAATCCCTATTTTATCGTATGGTGGGCCACTGTAGGGGCCACGCTCGCGTTCAGAGCCTGGAGCTACGGGGTGTGGCAGTTCGCCCTGTTCGCCGTGATCCACTGGTCGCTCGACCTCATCTGGTATTTCTTCCTTTCTTCGACTGCGTTCAAGGGGACGAAGCTCCTCGGAGACCGCTTCCTCAGGGGCGTCAGCCTCCTCGCCGGCCTCATGCTGCTCTACTTCGGAGTGCGATTCCTGAGCGATGCGCTCGGGAACCTGTTCTGACAGACCCCTCAGGACTCCCCGGCCCAATCCGCCCGCAAGGGCCCTCAAGTGTCCGACAGGCGGCCGATTCCCCCTATCTTCCGACCTCTTGCTATGTTATAATAATGGTGTTAAACATAACGAGCCGGGCAACGGGCAAGCGGAGGTCTATGTCAATGAGGCGACGCTCATTAGGACGTACATCGGTGATGGTAGCGGCACTCTCGGCAGTGCTGCTTCTCCTGGTGCCAACGGCAGGTCTGCAGGCGAAGTCCCTTGCAGAGGAACTTGAGGGCGAGAGCTTTCTGCCCATAGGCATGACGGCCGAAGAACTGGAGATGCTGGACCGGATAGGCGAGCGCCACCGCTCAACGCCGCCAGCCGTCGGTCCGGTCAGGCAGCCAGGTGAGTTTGAGCCCATGACGGGCGTCATCGTACGATACCCGTGGGGTAATCCTACCAATCTCCTCGCCGAGTACACCGAGGATGTCACGCTCTGGGTGATCGTCGAGGACACCGGCGACCAGTCGGCGGCTTCCAGCTCGCTGTCCAGCGCGGGAGCCAACATGGCCCACGTCGACTGGATCTTCGCTCCGACCAACAGCATCTGGACGCGCGACTACGGCCCGTGGTTCATCATGGACGGAAACGGCAACCAGGGCATCACCGACCCCATATACAACCGCCCGAGACCGCAGGATGACCTCATTCCGGGCGTCATAGGATCCGACTGGGGCATCCCGGTCTACGGCATGGACATCGAGACCGCCGGCGGCAACTACATGTGCGACGGGCGGGGAATCGCCATGTCCTCACGCCTCACGCTGGATGAGAATACCGGACTGACGACCGCCGAGATCGAGTCCATGATGGGCGCGTATCTCGGGATCGAACAGTACCACCCTCTTCCCTACATCGAGTCCGGCGGCATTCACCACATCGACTGCTGGGCGAAGTTCCTGAGTCCCGAGAAGATACTGCTGAAGGAGGTGCCGGTCGGCCACGCGTCGTACGCGGCACTGGAGAGCAACTACGCGTTCCTTTCGTCCATAACGAACAGCTACGGGCGTCCATACGACGTCGTGCGCATCTACACGCCGAACAACGAGCCCTACACGAACTCGATCATCATCAATGACAAAGTCTTCGTACCGCAGTACGGGACCTCGTGGGACGACGACGCGCTTCAGACCTACCGCGACGCGATGCCGGGCTACGAGGTGCTGGGATACACGGGTTCGTGGCTGACGGACGATGCGATCCACTGACGCGCGATTGGCGTGACCGACCGATACATGCTCTACATCGACCACGTGCCCCTCCCCGACAACCCGAGCGCCATCGACGATTATCGGGTGGAAGCCGACATCACGGACTTCAGCGGGACAGGACTCATCGCCGACTCGCTCCTCGTCTACTGGGAGACCGACAGCTCGCCCGGCTTCGCGCCCATCGTGATGACGGTGGACTCGCGGGCAGGTAGCTACTACGCCGAGATACCGGCGCAGAGTCTGGGCACGGTGGTCTCCTACTACATCCACGCCGCGGACCAGTCGGGGCGCAGCGAGTCCCACCCGTATGTCGGGCGCCCGGACGCGCACTCGTTCGAGATAGTCGTCGACACCGAGGCCCCGTCCATCGTCCACACGCCCATGACGGACATAACGGCGGGGCAGTGGCCGCCGATGACCTCGGCCGAGGTCACCGACAACACAGTTGTCAGCACGGTGACGCTCGAGTCGTGGATCAACGGCACGCCGCAGACAGATGTCGCGATGACACGCGTGGGAACGAGCGGAACGTTCGAGGGCACGTTCCCGGGCACGGCCGTTGCAGGTGACGCAGTGACGTACCGGATCGTGGCGGAAGACGGTGCCTACCCGCCCAACATCGCGTACGAGCCTCCGGCCGGCACTCACACATTCGACGTGCTCGACGCCATCGCCTGCGTCATCTGGGAGCCGGACCCGTCGCCTTCGTCCGGCGCGGCGATCGGGGCGATCCTCGATGCAAAGGACATCAGTTACGACTACACGACCGGCGTGCCGGACTTCGGACAGTACTCGGCGGCCTTCATCTGCCTCGGCGTCTACTCCCAGAACGTCTCGCTCAGTACCGCGCAGGCCAACGCCCTTGTCGCGTATCTGGACGCGGGCGGCAACGCCTACATGGAGGGCGGGGACTGCTGGGCCTACGACTCGAGCAGGAGCATCTACAACCCCTACTTCGGCATCAACGGGACTCAGGACGGGAGTGGAGACCTCTACACGGTGGAAGGCATGGTGGGAACCATGTGCGAGGGCATGAGCCTCGCTTACGCCGGGCCCAACAGCTACATCGACCATATCGAACCGTTGACCGGCGCGACCAAGATACTCAGGAACTCCGGCGACCAGGCGGGCTGCGGTGTCTCTCACGACAGCGGCGCGTACAAGACGGTCGGGTTCTCCTTCGAATTCGGCGGTCTGACGGACGGAGTGTCGCCGTCGACGAAGGACGAGCTTCTGACCGAGATGCTGGACTTCTTCGGACTGACCGAGACCGGCGTCGACGACGGCGTCTTCGCCTTCAGGCTCGAGCAGAACCGGCCGAATCCGTTCAACCCCGTTACCACGCTGGCTTTCGAGCTTCCGGCTTCGGGGTCCGTTGAGCTCTCTGTGTACAACGCGGCTGGCAAGCGCGTGGCCACGCTGCTCGACGGGCACGCGGAGGCCGGGAGACGGAGCGTGATGTGGCGCGGCGTCGATGATGCGGGCAGGCCCGTTGCGAGCGGCGTGTATTTCTTCCGGTTGAAGCACGACGGCGAGACGGTCTCGCGGAAGGGCGTGCTGCTGAAGTAGCCACGCGCTCTTCGGTGGCCGGGTTGGACAGCGTCGGACGAGGCGGAGTGGCAATGGTGTCGACTCGTAAGCAGACAGCACGAACACACGTGGGCGCGGCGCTGGTCGCCGCGCTCGCGCTTTCCTGCATCGTAACGCCCGCGTTCGCCGACGACCGCTACGACAACACGTTCATGAAGGACTTCATCATGGACGCGCCCTGGAGGGTGATCGGCGCGGCCACGGCTATCCCCCTTACCATCGTCCTCAAGGACTGCGACGCGGATGACATTCGCGAACTGCACTGGATACGCTGCTGGGACGTGACGTCGGGAGAGACCATTCTCTGGAACCACGACTTCGGCGACGAGACCATCGGCGACGACGCATACGAGTCGAACTTCTGGACCTACATCACGACGGTGACGGAGGGGCATCCGTCGCTCGCGAACGGCACGCCCCTGACGCCGGCGAACCTGGGATACGGCCCGGGGGACGACATCGATCTCAAGGTCAGCGTCTACTACAAGGACGACTGGTTCAACTACACCGAGACACGCTATCTGAGAGTCCGGGTCGGCCGCGGCGCCTACCCGTGGCCCGAGGGGTGGTACGGCGGGGACACCCACTATCACACCATGTACACGAACAACATCGCGGAGTTCGGCGCGCCGATCCCCGCGGTCGCGATGACCGCCGAGGCCATGGGGCTCCACTGGCTCACGACGACCGACCACTCGTGCGATCTCGACGAAACGGGCGACGGCTCCTTCTCCTACGCGACGACGCACTGGGAGTACACGCTCCAGGACGGATCCGGCAGCCAGACGGTCTACCGCGACAACACGGCGTTCGGCTCCGCCTGGAACGCGCTGGGTGACGACATAGCTCAGTTCGACTCGCCTGGCTTCAGGCTTTACCGCGCGGTGGAGTTCAACTCCTCGTCCGTCGACGCGGGCTCCTACGAGAAGACGCTGCACGGCCTCTTCTACAACGACGACTACATCTCCTCCCCCCTGAGCGGAGCGATAGGCGAACGCCCGGTCACGCCGACGCTGCCGTCGGCCCTCTCGCAGCTCTCCGGAGGAGGCTTCGCGTACGCCGCGCACCCGCTCTCCGACATGAGCGCTGAGTGGGGCGGCATCGACTGGACGGTGAACGGCGCAGCGTGGGGCGGCGGAGACATCGCCACGGCTCTGGGGTACGAGGTCTTCCGCGGACTCGAGGCGTTCAACACGCGCGCGACGCGCTACTCGTCCGACCAGAACAACCCCTGGGCGGACTTCGACGCGGGGGTGCTGCCGGATAACCCCTACCCCGACGAACTCCTGCAGGGGATAGCACTCTGGGACGAGTATCTGCGTGCCGGGCTGAGCCCTGTTCGGAAGGTGTTCCTCGCCGGCGGAAGCGACGCGCACGGGGACTTCAACTACGGCGCCTTCCTGAGCCTGGACAACTACGCCACCGACAACGCCATCGGCAAGGTCCAGACCGTCGTCTTCGTGCCGGGTCCCTACGGTCCGGGCAATCTCCCGCCGATGTCCGAGATCCTGGCAGCGTACCGTGCCGGCCGCTCCGTTGTGACAGACGGACCGTTCGTGGAGAGCGGAGTCGACGGAAACGGCGACGGCGACTTCGCAGACCCCGACGACCTGACGGTGGGCGACGACGCGAGCGGGCCGTCGGCTGCCGCTCTGCCCTTGACCGTCCGGTGGGCGTCCAGCGCGGACTTCGGACCGGTCACGTCCGTCGGGGTTCTCGTTGGCGATGCGGGCGGCACGACCAGCCTCGTCTCCCTCGACCCGAGCGCGTTCGGCGAGGAATGGTCCGGCGAGCGGACCGTGGACCTCGGAACCTGCGGGCTGGCGGGGCCTCGCTACTTCCGCGCTGAGTGCATGACCGACCGCGGCGACGACGTGTTCCGCGCCTACTCCAACCCGATCTGGATGACGTTTGACGGCACGTCCGTCGCCGAAAGCGGCTCCGGGAGCTCCCTCAGTGTCTCCCTCGCCCGGAACCCGTCCCGCGGCGAGGCGGCGTTCGAACTCGTCCTACCCGCCCCCTGTACGGCGCGGCTGAGCATCTATGACGTGTCGGGGCGTCTTGTCAGGAGCATCGAAACGGGCCCGCTCCCAGCTGGCCCTCTGTGTGTCGCCTGGGATGGAGCAGACAGCAACGGGAGACCCGTCGCCTCAGGGGTCTACCTGGCCCGCCTGGGCTCCTCCACGGAAGCGGCGACCACGAAGTTTGTGCTCCTGCGCTAGTGGAGACCGGACAAACCGAGCCTTGCCACACGAGGCCCTCACCTGCTATCATCATAGTA
>JBDRTQ010000422.1:0-4647 GCA_043823885.1 Candidatus Eiseniibacteriota bacterium
CTCCCCGCGATCGTCGTGGGAGCCGCGCTTCTGGCCGGCCTGCAGGTCCCGCGGGCCGCTGGTCTCGTCTCCCAGGGCCGGCCGGACGTCGGCGCAATCGGCGGCAGGCTCTACGGCGCCGACCTCCTTGGCGCCGCCGTCGGGGCGACCGGCACGGCGGTCTTCCTCCTGCCGATACTGGGCACGCTGGGGGCCATGCGCGCGCTCGCGATCATGAACGCCGCGGTGCTCGTGTCCCTTCTGCCCATCGTGGTTCCGTGGAGACGCGGCCGGGACGACTGATCCGCGCGCGGGCTCCCCGGAAGTAACGGGAGCCGGCGGCAGTGCCTCTTCGGCCAGCGGCCGTGCCAGCAGACAGCGGCGCTCGTACAACAGGAGGCCCCCGACCTTCAAGGTCGGGGGCCTCCTCAAGTTCGTCTTCCGCCCGCGCGTATCTCGGCTGCCGCTTCCCGCGGGCCTCCTAGTTCCTGTACAACGCCTTGATGGCGCCCCAGGACGACGCTTCGACGGGAGACTGGCAGCCGCTGCAGACGGCACCCAGCGCGCCGATCGTCACGCCACCCTCACCGGCCTGGTAGTGCGGCGACACGGGAACGGTCGCGCACACGTGATAGTCGTATCCGGCGGAGCCTGTGAAGTCGCAGTAGTACGGTTCCATGGATATGTTCCCGTCGACGCCCGTCAGATCGTCCAGTGCCCCACCGTAGTTCAGGGGACCCGTCTGTGAGTCCGGGAACATCTGGTCGTTCCAGTAGACGTTGCAGTACGTGACGGAGGGCGTCGCGAGATAGCCGTAGATGCCGTTCTTGCCGTTGTGCGTCAACGCCGAGTTGCTGACCTCGACGGTGCCACCACTGACGTAGATCCCGTAGTCGAAATTGTCGACCATCGTGCACCTGTCTATCATGACGGGTGTGGACCCGTTCTGATAGACGTAGATCCCGTGGTGCGAACCACGAGCCACAACGACGCCCTCGATGACCGGCGCGGAGTCAGCGCTGCTCAACCCGGTGCGGACCACGATCCCAGTCGCGCCGTTCTTGATGTCCACGTCCCTGATGGTCGGGCTCGCGGCTTCGATGCAGCAGATGGCCGCGGCGAGAAGCCTGCCGTCCCCATCATCCAGAAGCCCCTTGTCCCTCGACATGCCGCCCCGGATAGTCAGGTTCGAAATGACCGCGTCCCCGCTGACGTTCTGGACCAGAATACCGTACTCGGCCAGCGAGTGGTCGATCTTGACCCCGCTCCTGTTGTCTCCCAGGAGAACGATGTCGCTCGAGATCGAAACGACAGCATCACGTCGACCCAGCGGCGTGTTGAATGACCGGACACTGTCGTAGACTCCGGGCATGACCAGAACAGTGTCTACATGCCCAGGATAGCCATGGCCCGCAAGAGGGTGTGCATAGGTGAGTGACTCGGCAAGCGCCACGCCGTCCTGAATCGACCTGATCATCTCGGTGGCATACACCCATACGGTCTGGGTATCCGGAGGCTCTCCCTCCACAACAATGTCGTCAAGGTACGTGTGCTCGCCCGGCACGACGATCGGTTGCGACGCAGCCGCGAGTGCAATGCACAGGACGAGCATCACGACGAGAAAACGCATCTAGATCCTCCTTGTCACGCGATAATCGGGGGTACAATTCCAGTCGCGGGCGACCCTCAACGAGCCGCCTACAGCCAACGACTGTAGGGCATACGCCTGCGGCTGTCAATACCCCCGTGCGTCAGTGTGTCAGTTCAGGCGTCAGTCCCAGACCCCGTCGATGACCGCTCCGCATTCCGCGCACCTCCCGTCCACCACGCCCCTCACCTCCACGGAATAGCCTATCCTGTGGATGAGTTCCGCGGAACAGACGGGGCAGTAGGTGCTGTTCCCCGCGTGTCCGGGCACGTTGCCTATGTAGACGTATTCCAGCCCCTCTCCGAGGGCTATGTTCCTCGCGGCCTCGAGCCGCTCTACCGGCGTCGGTGGCAGATTCTGCAACCGGTGCTGCGGATGGAATCGGGAGAAGTGGACCGGGACCGACGCTCCCAGGTTGTCCCGGACCCAGCGGCACATCTTCGTCAGCGTCTCGGGGTCGTCGTTCCTGCCGGGCACAAGGAGCGTGGTTATCTCCAGGTGAACGCCCTCCTCCTTCAGTATCTTGAGCGTGCGCAGAACGGGCTCGAGCGACCCGTCGGACATATCCGCGTAGTACTCGTCGGTGAACCCCTTGAGATCGATGTTGGCGGCGTCGAGATAGGCGGCCAGCTCGCGCAGCGGTTCCGGCTGAATGAAACCGTTCGAGTGATAGACGTTCCTCAATCCCTGAGCTCGCGCGAGCTTCGCGCAGTCGAGCATGTATTCGAAGAAGATCGTCGGCTCGGAGTAGGTGTAGGCGATCGAACGGCTGCCGCTGGCGAGGGCGGCCTCGACGAGGTCGGCCGGGGGAAGGTCGTAGTTCGCCAGCTCCTCCGGACGCGCCTGCGAGATTTCCCAGTTCTGGCAGAACTTGCAGTCCAGATTGCATCCCGCCGTGGCGATCGAGAACGCCGTACTCGACGGCAGAAAGTGGTAGAAGGGCTTCTTCTCGATCGGGTCCACGTGTATGGCGCACGGATTCCCGTAGGTCAGCGTGTAGTAGACGCCGTCCCTGTTCTCCCGGACCTCGCAGTGGCCGCGGCCGCCCGGAGGCACCACGCACCGCCTCGGGCACAGGCCGCACTTCACCAGCTTCCCGTCGAGGCTCTCCCAGTACGACGCCACCCGGGGACTCGTGAAGCCGATCCGTCCGCCGTCCGGCGCCCCGGTCGCAAGCCCGACTATCCCCGACACCACGATGAGTACGGCCCCCGCGACCAGCAGGACCACCGGATACCCGCCCCTCGCTCTCAAGGCTGTTCCTCTCCGAAGACGTCCGCCGTGAACTTCAGAATGGTGACTCCCTCGTGCTTCCAGGCGTCGGGCGGCAGGCCCGCCTTCGCGCAGGTGTGCTGGAGGAAGGTCTCGCGATCCCAGCCGTAGTCGGCCGCGACCTGAGGCAGCAGCAGCCCGCTCCGCCGTCCTTCGCGGATGACCAGGCCGTGAACCCCCACCTCGATCTCAGACACGTCCTCTACCTCAACGAGCGGCGACATCACCGAGATTTCCACGGTGAGCTCCTCGAGTTCGTCGGCGGTCACAGGAGGGAAGCGCGGATCGTGGAACGCCGCAGCCACCGCCATCTCCATGACGGTCTGTTCGAGCGGCTTGTACGCGAGCACGTGACCGATGCAGCCCCGGAGGGCTCCGCGCTTCTCCAGAGTGACGAACGCGCCGCACTCGGTCCTGAGCGCCTTCGAACTGAACTCCAGGGGCGGCGGCCAGTGCCCGTCGAGCTCCGCGAGCATCGAGCGCCTGGCCAGCGACACGAGCGCGCTCCGCTCCCGTTCGGTCAGCCCCTCGTAGGGGGCGCCGGCCTCGTCCGCGCTGACGTCCTCCGGCGAGCCACCGGCTGCTCCCGCGGCGCGCTCCTCCCCGCCCTTCACCTTCGGCGCGCCGTGAAGCACCGCGGCCATGTAGCCGACCACGCGGCTCTTGTCTCCGGCGACGTCCCCGGACGTCGCGTATCCGACGACCGTCGACTCCCGCGCTCCCAGCTCCCGCGCCGCCATCATCACGACCGCGGCGGGCCCTCCACCGCACGCCTCGCACTCGCCCCTCTCCAGCGAGGCCAGGAGCCCCTCCGGATCGAAGTCCTCAACGGCCTCGAGCACGTGCGAGTCAAGTTCGACCGCCGTGTCCTGGTCGTGGAAGTGCGAGAGGTCGGTGCTGGCGACGAGAAGCACGCGCTTCCCCGTCGCAGCCTTCACGGCCCTGGCGATCCGCGACGCGAGCAGCCTGACTGCCGTCTCGGTCTGCTCCCCCATCACGATCGGCACGATCCGAAACTCACCCAGGGTGCGCTGGAGAAACGGCACCTGGACCTCGAGCGAATGCTCTTCCGAGTGCGCCCTGGGCTCGTACCCGAGCCCGTTCGACGGGTCCGAGATGGCGTCTGCCAGCTCGCGGTCGACGGGAACGACACCGAGCGGTGTCTCGTATCCGTCTCCACCGAAGACCGAGGCGCCTCTGAACGGGAACCTGTGTGACGGCGCCACTACTATGGCGGCGTCGTACGGGACGTCGCGCACGTGGGCGTAGGCCTTCGCCGCGACCGCTCCCGAGTAGCGGTACCCGGCGTGCGGGCATATCAGGGCCACGATCTCCCCGGCGAGCGCGGGCGTCTCCGCATCCGCAAGGTAGGCCTCGATGTCGCGGGCGAGAACCTCCGGATCGGACGGGTAGAATGCGTTGGGCCCCGCCCATACCGGGCGCCTGACGGCCCCGGCGGCTTCCTGTCTGTCCGCGTTCACGTCTCCATCGCCTCCTTCGGCGCCACAGCCCGCGGCGCATATGAGAAGCGTCACCAGAACCACCGGGACGCTCAGCCACGCTCTGTTCATCACGCTCTACTCCCATCCAGGACGGTGTCCTTCAGGCAGTGCTCGTCGTCTCGCTCCGGGAAGTCCTCCATCCAGTGAAGCCCCCTCGACTCCTTCCGCAGCCGTGCGCTCGCTATTATCAGCTCGCCCACAAGCGAGATGTTCCTGAGTTCCAGTAGGTCGCGGCTGATGGGATAG
>JBDRTQ010000423.1:0-2937 GCA_043823885.1 Candidatus Eiseniibacteriota bacterium
ACTGCTCGTTCGACTGCGCGAACGACTCCGCCATGTCGAACAGGTCGTCCAGGCTCGATGCCTTGCTGGCCAGCCCGGTCGCCTCGGTCACCTGGGTGTCTCCCTCGAGAGCCACCACGTACGCGTCCTCACGGCTTCGCAGACGTCTGGTCATGTCGCGTCGGATCGCTCGTTCGACGTCCTCCCTGTGCTCGTCGAGCTGCGCCTCGTCGAACTCGAACTCGTCACGGCCGAGGAACTCGATGAACTCGGACCACATCGCATCGTCGACCGAGATGTTACCGCCGGGGATCTCGTGCGAGGCCGCGTACTCGATGGCGAACTCGAAGAACTCCTCGCGGCGCTCCAGGTTGACGACGAGGTCCGGACGCAGACGGGGCTCGATCTTGATGTCGGGCGTGACGCCACCACCACCGTAGACGACCCGGCCGCCCGTGGTCCGGTACTCCGGACGCGCCGTCTCGGCGTCCTCTCCCTCTTCCGCGTCACCGGCGTCGGCCAGGCCCGTCCACCGTTCGGGCTTCTCGATGGCTCTGCCGCTCGCCATGTACCACTTGGCAGTCGTCAGCTTCATCGCACACTCTTTTGTCAGAGGCCTGAGTCTCATGAGGGTCTGGACGGAGCCCTTCCCGAAGCTGGTCGTCCCGACGACGATCCCACGGTCCCAGTCCTGGATCGCGCCCGCAAGGATCTCGGAGGCGCTCGCGCTGCCGCCGTTCACGAGTACCACGATAGGGAAGTTGGAGTCGAACCGGGCGGGAGTGCGCGCGTGGAAGCTCTGGTTCTGTCCCTGCATGCGCCCCCTGGTGCTCACGATGAGCTCGCCGGTGTCCAGGAAGATGTCACTGACATCTACGGCCTGCGTCAGGAGACCGCCGGGATTGCTCCTGAGATCGAGGATCAGGCTCTTCATGCCGGCGTCCTCGAGATCGTCCAGCCTGGCCGTCAGCTCGTCGGTCGACGTGCGCGAGAACCTGGCGATCCGAACGTAGCCCACGTCGCCCTCCAGCAAGGAGGCGTACGGAACGCTGTCGATCTTGATGATGTCGCGCGTGACGGTGTACTCGAGAAGCTCCTCGACACCCTCCCTGTGAATGGTGATGTCGACCTTGCTCCCGGGTTCGCCACGGAGCTTGCCGATGGCCTCGTCCACGGTGATGCCGTGGGACGACTCTCCTTCGATGCGGACGATGCGGTCGCCCGACTGAATGCCGAGGTCGTACGCGGGAGTGCCCTCCACGGGACTGACCACCGTCAGGACACCGTCGCGCACCGTGATCTGGATACCCAACCCCCCGAACTCACCCTCCGTCGTCACCTGGAAATCCCTGAACTCGTCCTCGTCCAGGAACATCGAGTACGGATCGAGGGACCCCAGCATTCCTCTGATGGCTCCGTACATCAACTCCTTCGACTCGACGTCCTCGACGTAGCCCCTCTCCACCTTGTCCAGGGTGTCGGTGAACAGGTCGAGGTACGAGTAGATGTCTTTTCTGGCGCTGACGCGCTCGACGAACCACCCGCCCACGAGAACTCCGACCAGGAGCGCGAGCAGGATCGGTGTCGCTCTTCTCATTCGTCTCGTCATGGTGTCCTTCCCGTTGGTAAGCCACGCTCTTCGAGGAGCCTGTCGACGGCAGCGCCGACCTGCGCCCCGATCTCTTCGCGGGAGAGCCTCGCGTCAATGACCACGAAGCGCTCGGGCTCTCGTCTCGACGACTGAAGATAGGCCTCCCTCACCCTCTTGTGAAACTCGAGCACCTCGCTCTCCATGCGGTCGCGAGAATGTTCTCCCCGCCCCCTGACGAGCCTGTCGAGGCCCTCAGACGGGTCGAGGTCCATGAGGAAGGTCACATCTGGTTTGACGCCGCCAGTGGCGACTTGGTTCAACGCTTCCACCGTATCAGTGCCCAGGCCCCTGCCGCCGCCCTGATAGGCCACGCTGGCATCGCCGAATCTATCTGATATGACAACCTCGCCTGCCTCCAACCTGGGAACGATCACCCTCGCGACGTGCTCAGCGCGCGAGGCCAGGTACAGGAAGAGCTCGGCCGCCGGCTGCATGCCGGCGTTCCCGACGTCGAGCAGGATCTTCCTGCATCGCTCGCCGACCGGCGTCCCGCCGGGCTCGCGACTCAATGTCGACGGCACGCCGTCCGCCAGCAACCTCTCGAGCAGCGCCGTCGCCTGGGTGGACTTGCCGCACCCCTCGACGCCCTCGAACGTTATGAAGAGGCCCGGGTACTGCGACCGCGACATGAGGAGTCCCCCGTAGCACCGTTCGTGAACGAGGCCGGGCAACGCCCGGCCTCGAAGTTGGCTATTTGATTCTCGTGGCCGTGACAGCAGGATTTCCCGTCTAGCTCGACAGCTCACCCACGAGCTTCTTGCCGCCCGACTTCCCCATCTCCTTCGCGGGCTTCTTGCCGCCCAGCTTCCCCGGGGCGTTCTCTGTTGAGGACCAGTCTTCACGCGCGTGCTCGGCGATGAAGGCCTCTGTCGCACGCCGGGCCTCGTCGTCGGTGTACTGAACGGGCGGAGACTTGAAGAAGTAAGACGACGGACCCTCGACTGCCCCCGTCAGCCCGTTGTTGAGCGCGAGCTTCATGCAGCGGACCGCGTCGATCATGACGCCGGCGGAGTTCGGTGAGTCCCAGACCTCGAGCTTGAGTTCCGCGTTGAGCGGAACGTCGCCGAAGGTCGTGCCCTCCATCCGCACGTAGGCCCACTTGCGGTCGGTCAGCCACGGGACGTAGTCGGACGGACCGATGTGGACGTTCTTCGCACCGATGTCGTAGTCGAGCTGGGAAGTCACGGCGTTCGTCTTGGATATCTTCTTCGATTCGAGCCGCGAGCGCTCGAGCATGTTCAGGAAGTCAGTGTTCCCGCCAATGTTCAGCTGGCTGGTCCTCTCGAGCTTGACTCCCCTCTCCCGGA
>JBDRTQ010000424.1:0-5228 GCA_043823885.1 Candidatus Eiseniibacteriota bacterium
ATGAGCCGCTTCGCGAGACTGTCCCAGCTGCTCTCTCCGCTTGTCGCGGTCGCCGCGGCCTTCCTCGTCGGGGGCCTTGTCGTGACGGCCATCGGCGAGAATCCGTTCAGGATCTATTCCATCCTGTTCCGAGGCGCGTTCGGGAGCGTCGACGCGATCGGACTCGTGCTTTTCAACGCGGTGCCGCTCATCTTTGCCGGGCTGGCAGTGGCGTTCGCGTTTCGCGCCGGGCTCTTCAACATCGGTGGCGAGGGTCAGCTCTACATCGGCGCCTTCGTGTGCACGCTCGCCGGTCTCGCGTTCGGGGGACTTCCGGCCCTGCTGCTCATCCCCCTGCTCGTTCTGGCGTCGGCTGCGGGGGGAGCCGCGTGGGCCGCCGTGCCCGGGCTCCTGAAGGCGCGCTTCGGGGTACACGAGGTCATCAACACGATCATGATGAATTTCATCGCCGTCGGGGTGACCAGCTACTTCGTCATCAACATGCTCCGCGAACCCGGGCAGATGACACCCCAGACATCGGAGATCGCGCTCGCCGGCCACCTGCCGAGGCTGGCCGGACCGCTGTCGCGAGTGGGCATCCCGCTGCCGCAGGCCAATCCCCTCAACTTCTCGATAGTGCTGGCGCTGGCCGCCGTATGGCTCGCCTGGTACATACTCCACAGGACCAACCTGGGTTACGAGATCCGCGCGGTAGGCATGAACGCAGAGGCGGCGGAGTACGCGGGCATCAACGTGCGCCGTACCGTAGTGCTGGCGATGGTGATATCGGGCGCATTCGCCGGTCTGGTCGCGACGAACGAGGTGATGGGATTCCGTCACCGCTTCCTCGACAACTTCTCGAGCGGTCTCGGATTCATGGGCATCGCCGTCGCGCTTCTGGGGAAGAACACGCCGATCGGCGTTCTGTTGGCCGCGCTCCTCTTCGGCGTGCTGAACACCGGCGCGCTCGAGATCGACGTATTCACCGACGTTCCGCGTGAGTTGATCCTGGTGCTGCAGGCGATAACGATCATCCTGGTCGTCGTCGGGAACGAGGTGTTCGCCAGAAGGGCGGCCGCGCGCGAGGGCCGCGCTGCCGGAGCCGCCTCGCCCGCGCCGGAAGCTGTGAAGGAGGCCTCGTGACCGGGAACCGGGCAAACAACTCGACCACCGGGGTCATCGTCTCCGCCGTGTGGGTGATCGGATTCGCCGTCGTAGTCAAGGCGCTCGGCCTGTTCAAGGACGTCATCGTGGCGTCGAAGTTCGGGACCACGGCCACGATGGACGCCTTCCTCGTGGCGTTCACCATGCCGACCCTCGTCACGCAGTGGCTGCGCACTCCGGTGCGGGCCGGGTTCGTCCCGCTCTTCACGGAAGAGCTCGAGAAGAAGGGCGAGGACGAGGCATGGCGCTCCGCCGGGATCTTCATTGCGAACTTCATGATAGTGGCCATCGTTCTCGCGGCCGTCGCCATGGTCGCAGCTCCATGGCTCGTCTCCGCCGTCGCCCCGGGCTTCGACCTTGAACAGCAGACGCTGGCCACGAGCCTCACCCGCATCATGATGCTGTCGCTCTTCATCGGGGCGGGCGCGGGCATCCTGACGCACGTGCTTCACGTGCACGGCAATTTCGCGCTTCCCGCGGCCGCGCAGCCGCTGGGCAACCTCATGATCATCCTGGCCGCGCTGACACTGACCGCGACGCACGGCATCAAGGGGCTCGCATACGGCGTGGTGCTCGGCAGTGTGGCACACGCCGCCGTGATGTGGCCGGCGGTCTGGCGGCTCCGGAGGAACCTCCGTCTCCGCGTCGATTTCTCGAACCCGATGTTCAGGGGCGTGATGCGGCTTGCGCTGCCACTGATCATAGGAATGGCCGGGGCGAAACTGGACGACGTCATCGACCGGATCTTCGCTTCGAGGCTCGCGGCGGGCAGCATCTCTGGTCTGGCGTATGCGCTCCGCCTGATCGAGCTGCCAAAGGAGATACTCGTAGGCGCCTTCTCCATCGTCCTGTTCCCGCTGTTCTCGCGTCTGGCTGCGCGGGAGCAGTACGACGAGCTGGGCGACAAGCTCATCACCTCGATGCGGCTGGCCTTCTTCGTGCTGCTGCCCGTCTCGGTGGCCATGGCCATGCTGGGCGAGCCGTTCGTCCGGCTGATCTTCGAGCGAGGCGCCTTCGGAGAGGAGTCCGTCAGCTTCACGGTCTCGGCTCTCCTGTTGTACACGCCGACCATCTGGGCCCTGGGTCTCACGAGCATCATGGCCGCGGGCTTCATAGCGATGAAGAATACGAAGACGCCGGTGATAGTCGGGTTCGTGAGGCTTGGCTTCAAGATCGCCCTCGTGTTCGCCCTGATAGGTGCGTACAAACATTCCGGCATCGCGCTTGCGACGTCGGTATCGCACGTTTTCAAGCTCGGGGTCTTCCTCCTCGTGCTTCCTCCGGTCATCAGACGCGGGCGCTATCGCACGCTCTTTCGCGCGTTCGGGGGTACGGCGCTCGCAACGGCGGTCATGGCTGCGGCTCTCTTCCTGTTCGCGCGAGGCCTCTTGTGGATTGACGTGCCCGACTCGCTGGCAGCGCGCGGGGGCATGCTCGGCGCTGCTGCGGTCGTAGGAGTCCTCGTCTACGCGACTGCGGCCCGCTTCTTTGCGAGGAACGAGCTGCGCGAGGCGGTTCGGGCCGCGAAGGACGGGTTCAGAGAGGTAGTCGGCAAGCGGCTGGCGCGATCCGGCTAGGGCGCGATCCGGCCAGCGCGCGACCCGGCCAAGATGCTGCCCGGACGCAGCCCGGCCAGGATGCTGCCCGGAATGCGCATTGGCTCCAGCTGGAGGTTGAAGGGATGTTCGAACTGGCGGTGCTCGACTCGGCCCTGAGGATGGCCACACCGCTCATACTGGCCGCGCTCGGCGGGCTCTTCTCGGAGCGCTCCGGCGTCGTCAATATTGCCCTTGAGGGCATCCTCCTGACGGGGGCGTTCGCAAGCATCGTCGCGACCTTCTACACGGGCAATCCGTGGGCCGGCGTTTTCGCCGGCATTTTCGCCGGCATGCTCATCTCCCTGATCCACGCGATCGTGTCCATAGTGTTCAAGGCCGATCAGATCGTGAGCGGCGTGGCCATCAATATCCTGGCGATGGGGCTCACGCAGTTCCTCACGTGGATCATCTGGGGCAGTTCCGCCAACTCCCCGCCGGTGCAGGGCATGGCGCACTGGACGCTCCCTGAGACCTGGGGGCCAGCCGCGCGCGGCGTCAATGCCGTCATAGGGCACTACCCGCCGCTCGTCTACGTGGCCCTGGCGCTCGTGGCCGTGTCGCACGTGGTGCTCTTCAAGACCCCGTTCGGGCTCAGGCTGCGTGCGACCGGCGAGCACCCCGAGGCCGTCGATACGCTCGGGGTCAATGTTCGCGTGATGCGGTTCGCCGGAGTGCTCATGAGTGGAGCCCTCGCCGGGTTGGGAGGCGCGTTCCTGGCCCTCAACACTCATCAGTTCGTGAAGAACATGTCGGCCGGAAGAGGGTTCATCGCGCTCGCGGCCATGATATTCGGCAAGTGGAATCCTGTCGGCGCGCTGATGGCGTGTCTGCTCTTCGGCTATGCGGAGGCGGTGCAGATGGGGCTCCAGGGCCAGGCGGTTCCCACCCAGTTCGTCCAGATGATCCCCTACGTTCTCACCATGGTCGCGCTTGTGGGAGTCATCGGCCGCGCCCGTCCTCCCGCCGCGAGCGGGAAGCCCTACTGACGGTAATATGGGCATCGCTCGACGGGGGAACCCCACCACTATCGCTGCACCCCACATGTTCGGGCGGCTGTGAGCCCACCCTCATTCCTTGACTTCCTGCCCGAATGAGCCTACAATCGCGGCTCTTGACGGGGAGCGCTGAAGCCCCGCCAGGGCTTTCCTGCCGCGTACGACAGACGAAGGAGAAGACGATCATGAGACGAGCCAGGCTCTGGCCAGTGGCCCTTGCTGCCCTCGCGTTGGTGTTCGCCGCGGGCTGCGCCGAGAACGAGACGAACCCGTTCGACCCGTCACAGGATCCGGACCCGCCGGTGGTGACGGGTTTTGCATACTCGGGGGGTGTCGCGACGTGGACGACCAACGAGCCGGCACTGTGTGTGCTCGAATATGCGCCGGTCGGCGGTGACTTCAGGAACTACGTCTACGAGTCTACGAAGGAGCACTCCACCGCGCACTCCGTGACCGTGCTGGGTATGGACGACGGCGGCAGCTACGAATTCCGCCTGCGCAGCTTGGACCGCGCGGGGAACGAGGCCTACCTCACCGACGTGCAGTTGCCTGCCACCGCCGTCGGGGCGGCCTTCGGCGGTCCGACGATGAGGCTCTCGATGATAGACGTCGGATGGGGTCTCTGCATGGCGTTCGAGTCGCCAGGCGGCACCAAGGTTCTCATCGATTCGGGCGCCGACATCCACCTGGACGACGTCAAGACGTTTCTGTGGGACCACGACATCACCTATCTGGACTACGCCGTGGCCACCCACTACCACGCGGACCACATCGGCGGCTTCATGGAGGACGGTGGGATCCTGGACACCTTCTGGGTCGGGGACTTCATCGGTCCGGACACCACCTACATCCTGGACCCGCTGGATCTGGGTCTCCGCAACAAACTGAACGCCCGGAACATAGACATCTACACCGTGAAGCAGGGCGACGATTCTTCGAACCGCGCGATACTCGATTGGGACGGTACGCCCGGCTTCGAGGTCCAGGTCCTCTCGGCCGGTGTCGGCACTCAGTTCGCGCCGAGCCCCGAGTACATTCCCGAGGACGCGGAGGGCAACAACGATTCCGTTGTCTTCCGCTTCACCTTCGGTGATGTCTCCTACGTCACCATGGGCGACGGCGAGTTCTTCGTAGAGCGTTACGTCATCGACAGATACGGCAGGGCGGGTGTCAGGGCGGACGTCCTCCAGGTTGCGCACCACGCCAACGACGACGGCACGTCCCCGTTCTGGCTTTCCAACGTCGATCCCAGGGTCGGGCTCATTTCCAACGCCATGATCGAGGCGGCGCTCGAGAAGGAAGTGGTGCTGATGGCCCTGCGCGCCGCCGATGCCGACTACATGGTCACCGACCGCATAGTTCCGAACACGCCGCGCAACGTCGCGCCGACCTACGGCGATCTCATCGCCGTGACTGACGGTGAGACGATCGAGATAGTGACCGAGGAACACGACTGGTAGCTAGTGTTCTGTCTCTTATATTGTGTTAATAT
>JBDRTQ010000425.1:0-2058 GCA_043823885.1 Candidatus Eiseniibacteriota bacterium
CAGCCCTTGCCGTAGTCGGCCTTGAGCTTGGCCTCGGCCTTCTCGAACAGGCCGGGGTGCCAGTCCTTGATGATGGTGTTCATGGGATGGTCGGCGCTGCCGCAGTCGACGCCTATCCACTTGAGCTTCATCTTGAGCGCCCACTTGTGAAACTCGGGGTCGGGTCCCGGGTGCTTGACGAAGTAGCGGATCTCGTCCGAGCCCTTCTGGTCCCACGCGTATCTGTGGTAGCCCGTGTTGATGACGAGGATATCGCCTTCCTTGACCTCCACCCTGCTCGTGATCATGCCGGGCGAGTAGAGGCTGTAGTCCTCGACATCGTCCGAGATGTCGACCACGACGCCCGGGCCGATCCACTCCTCGAGCGGGACCTGTCCGATGGCGCGCCCGCTCGGGTGGAAGTGGATCTCGCCGTCCATGTGCGTGCCGACGTGGTTGCTCGTCGTCATGATCTGCCCGTTCGCGCCCTGCCCCATGTGCGCCCCGGCGATGCGCTTGAAGTACTGCAGGCCGAGCGGCATGTAGCTCGGCCACGGCGGCGTGTGTATCGAGAGCCGCTGCGTGAGGTCGTAGACTCTCACCTTGTCCATGAAGGCGAGGAAGTCGGCGGTGGTCATTGTGGTCCTCCTGTTGTGTCAGCCGTTACCCACCCGTGCTTATGAACTGCGCGACGCCGCTCATCAGCATCTGGATGGCGACCGCGACAAGCAGCATGCCCATGAGCCGCTCGATGGCGGTCAGGACCTTCTTCCCGAGCAGCCGCACGAGCGGGCCGGTCGCACAGATGATGATACCAGATACGAGCCACGCGAGCCCCACGGCGCCAAGCCACTCGGGCCAGCGCGCGGGATCGCGGGTCATGATGAGAAGGACGGCCGCCATCGCCGACGGCCCAGCGACGTACGGGATCGCGAGCGGCACGATGAACGGCTCACCTTCGGGCGTGTCCTCGGAGAGTCCCCCCGACCGGGGGAAGATCATCTTGATCGCGATTAGCAGGAGGATGGTGCCGCCGGCGGCGGTCAGGGCCGTCTCGCTGACTTGCAGCAAGTGCAGGAGATACTGCCCGAGGAACAGGAAGACCACCAGCACGCCGAGCGCGATGAAAAGCTCACGCACGATGATGCGCGTATGGCGGCGCTCGTCGACGTGAGCGAGCGCGGTCATGAAGAGGGGGATGTTCCCGAACGGGTCCATCACCAGGAAGAGGAGCATGGCTGCAGAGAAGATGGTCATGGTGGTCTGTGTGCCTCGTAGTTGTGGCCGTGACTACTCGTCCGCCAGCCGCTTCGCCAGCCCCTCGAACGCCTTCGGGAACGGCTCGAGCGAGGCGGACAGCACGCCCGCGCCCACCTGGCCGATGCCGGGCTCGCGGTGCGCAACACCGGTGTCGATGAACGGCAGGATGTTCTTCTCCACCACCTTGACGACGTCGATGCCGGTCGGCGTCCCTCGGAAGTTGAGATACGGGATCTGGTAGACGGTGTTCTCGGCCGCCGTGATCTCGTACATCTGCTTCGTGTATCTGATGGCGTCCGAGGTCGAGCCGCCGACGAACTGCACGATGGCGGGCGACGCCGCGATGGCGAACCCGCCCAGCCCGTTGGTCTCCGTGATGGAACTGTCGCCGATGTCCGGGTTGGCGTCCTCCTTCGTGAAGCCAGGGAAGAAGAGCGCGTCCGGCACGTCGGCCGGACCCGTGAACCACTCGTCGCCCGTGCCCGACAGCTGGATGCCGAAATCGGTGCCGTTCCTGGTCATCGCGACGACGATGCTGCTGCCGTCGATGCCGCGCGCCGGGTCGAGCGTCGCCTTGCACGCCGGCATGGACAGGTTCAGGAAGAAGTGGTCGTTCCCGTTGATGAAGTCGAGGACGCTGCCCGCCGTCGTGCCGTCGCTGCACGTCTGGACGATGGCAGGCGCCAGCACGCGGTAGAGCAGCGACGTGGCGGCGCGGTTCCTGTTGTGGACCTCGTCCCCCATGTGAAGCGCCTGGGCGATGATGTTCTTGAGGTCGATGGGGCCCGTGACCCCGAGCGCGCACTTGAGCGACGGGTA
>JBDRTQ010000426.1:0-2444 GCA_043823885.1 Candidatus Eiseniibacteriota bacterium
GCACACCCCGGCATCGTCAGCCTCAGCCGCAGCAGGAACCGCCGTCTTCGTCATCGCTCGGTCCGCAGCACGCCTCCGCGTCGCTCTTCCCGCGCAGGGCGGCGAGCATGAGCGCCGCCGCGCAGCCGACGCCGCTCTCCACGGCGATAGCGCCGGTCGGGCAGTTCGAACTGCACGCGCCGCACTCCATGCACTGCTCGTAGCGGACAAGCTCAGCTACGTCACCTGTCTGAGAGAACACTCCGTGCGGACATACCGTGCTGCACAGACCGCACCCCGAGCATCTCGAGGCGTCGTACGTGAGCGTATTGGTCGCGTACGCGTCGGTCATCCGGAACCTCCAACGAAACGGGCCACGGAGAGTGCGATCAGGAGCACGAGGCTTGCCCCGAACATCCACACCATGAACGGGAAGTAGGTAGCGATCTCACGCTTGACACCGGTCCTCGATGTGACCGTGCTCGAGCCCGTGAAGTTGAGCGCAAGGAACGACACGACCTGAGGCATTGCCAGCAGATAGACGAGCGGCCACCCCATCCACGCCCAGAACGGGCCCGCCTCGTGGCCGGCGTACGCCGCCGCGGCGAACGGCAGCGCCGCGACCACTCCCAGGACAAGCCCTTTGGTGCTGAAGTTGGGGGTCGGAAGCCAGGGCAGCAGCACAGGGAAGAGCACGGCCCCCGCCAGCAGCGAGACGATGGCGGACCACGCCGCCAGCGGCCCCACGGCGAAGTACAGGACGACAGCGGCCAACGCGCACGGCAGGAGCACGTGCACGAGTTCGACAGGTATGAGCACGGTCCGATCCCGGAGACCGAAGCGGACTCTCCGCATTTCCTCCGTTGCGACGCCCGCCCGCATGAATTCGCGGAGGTCCGCTGCGCGCACCGGCCCGTATGTGACCGAGAACCCGGAGCGCCTCTTCACCTCGTGCGCCGAGACGCCCGGGGCGCCCAGTTGAGGAAGTACCAGCTCCCGGTGTGAGACGACCGAGCCAAGCCCGCTCGTCTCTATCCTGTACACGAGTTCGTCGGTCCCGAACGTGCCCTTTCCCGCCGCGCACCACACGTTGACCCCACGCGTATTCAGCACGAGGATGTACGCGTCGGTGTCGTCGAGAGCCGATCTCAGAGCATCGAAACTCAGCGTGTAGTTAGCGGTAACGAAGACGGGAGAGTTCTGATCCGGGGCGCCCAGTGAATGGAGGCCAGGCTCGACGCGATGGCCGCTCCTGTTGACGCCCCAGCGGGCCCGCAGGTGGGCGAGAGGGTCGGACGCGGTGATCGCTGACGCCGTGTGTAGGATGCCGGCACTCGCCTCGCCCGTGCCCTCTTCACACGCGGCGGACGAACACGGGCTCTGCTCGTCTCTCGGTGCACAGCAGGAGTCGCTCATCGCATCGGCTCCGATCATGGCCGCTCGGTCACCACGGCCACCGCATTGCTGGATATCGCCAGGCCCTCGCCCTCCGGACCCATGCCCTCCGTGGTGGTGGCCTTGACCGAGACGGCCTCGACCTCCAGGCCGAGGACATCCGCGAGCGCCCGCCTCATCGCCGGCACGTGCGGCGCGAGCTTCGGCGCCTCTGCCACGATGGTCACGTCGACGTTGACGACCCTGCATCGTTTCTCGCGCACGATCTCGACCACCCTCTCGAGCAGGATCAGGCTCGAAATGTCCTTGTAGTCGGGATCGCCCGGCGGGAAATGGACGCCGATGTCTCCCGCAGCGACCGAGCCAAGGAGCGCGTCACAGACGGCGTGCGTCGCGACGTCGGCGTCGGAGTGGCCTTCGAGCCCCTTCCCGAACGGGATCTCCACACCGCAGAGCACGAGGCCTCTGCCCGGAACGAGCCGGTGCGTGTCGCTTCCCGTTCCCGCGCGGTAGCCGGGCCCCAGGCCGCGCCTGCAGTTGGCGACGACCGACGCGAGTTGCAGGTCGACCGGCGTTGTCACCTTGAAGTTGCCGGACTCGCCGGGAACCACGGCCACGGTTCCGCCGCTGAGTTCGACCGCGCGGGCATCGTCGGTGATGTCCGCACCCTCGAGCCCGTGGTAGGCCCGCTCGATGACCTCACGCCTGAATCCCTGCGGTGTCTGAGCCAGGCCGAGCGTGCTGCGGTCCATCGTTTCCACCACGACGTCTCCGGAGACGCGCTTCACGGTATCCGGCACGGCGATGACCGGCACGGCCGCGCCGTGCTCGAGCGCCGCCGCTATGACGATCTCGGTCAGGTCGGGAGACGCGAACGGCCGCGCCGCGTCGTGTATCAGAACGACATCGATGTCGGCCGAGAGAGCCGCAAGCCCGCGCTCGACGGAGTCCTGCCGCCTCTCCCCCCCGACGACGGGAATTATGCGCACGCCTCTGAACGTAAGGTCGTGGGTGGCGCCGGCCGCGCGGAGTATCGTCTTCACGGTGCCCACAAAATCGGGCAGCGTGAC
>JBDRTQ010000427.1:0-5005 GCA_043823885.1 Candidatus Eiseniibacteriota bacterium
ATCGGGGTGTTCGTCTGCCACTGCGGCACCAACATCGCAGGGACGGTGGACGTCAAGCGTGTGGCGGAGGAACTCGCCGGCTACCCAGGCGTGGCCTACTCCACCGACTACACCTACATGTGCTCCGACCCTGGCCAGAACCTGGTCAAGGACGCCATAAGGGAGCATGACCTGACCGGCGTCATCGTTGCGGCGTGCTCGCCGACACTTCACGAGGCGACGTTCAGACGGGCGGGGATGGCGGCGGGGATGAACCAGTACCAGGTCGAGATCTCGAACATCCGCGAGCAGTGCAGCTGGGTCCACCAGGGCGACAAGGAAGCCGCGACCGTGAAGGCGATCAAGACCATCAAGGTCATGATCGAGAAGGCGCGGCTCGACGAGGCTCTCGAGCCCATCTCGGTGCCCATGACCCCGAGAGCGCTTGTTGTGGGTGGTGGCATCTCGGGGATCCAGGCGGCGCTCGACATCGCCAACGCGGGGCACGAGGTCGTTCTGGTAGAGAGGTCGCCCTCCATCGGCGGTCACATGGCGCAGCTGTCGGAGACGTTCCCGACGCTCGACTGTTCGCAGTGCATCATGACCCCGAAGATGGTCGAAGTCGCGCAGCACCCGAGGGTCAAGCTCATGACCTACTCCGAGATCGACGACGTCAGCGGCTACGTCGGCAACTTCAAGGTCAAGATCAGGAAGAAAGCCGCCTACGTCAATCGCGACGTCTGTACCGGATGCGGCCTGTGCAGCGAGAAGTGCCCGGCCAAGGCGCCGTCTGAGTTCGACGAGGGGCTCTCCGAGAGACCGGTCATCTACACACCCTTCCCGCAGGCCGTTCCCAACAAGCCGGTGCTCGACGCCGAGCATTGCACCTGGTTCCTCAAGGACGGGAAGTGCGGTGTCTGCGCCAAGGTCTGCCCTCTCGACTGCATCGACTACGAGCAGCAGGACGAGATAGTAGAAGAGGAGGTCGGCGCCATCGTCGTTGCCACGGGCTACGATCTCTATCCAATAGAGAACATGGGTGAGTACGGCGGAGGGAAGTACCCCGACGTCATCACGAGCCTGCAGTTCGAGCGCATGCTCTCCGCCTCCGGACCAACCGGCGGCGAGGTCGTGCGCCCCTCGGACGGGAAGGTCCCGTCGGAAGTGGTCTTCCTGACCTGCTGCGGCTCGCGAGACCCGGAGAGCCACCTGCCCTACTGCTCCAAGGTCTGCTGCATGTATCTCACGAAGCACGCCATGCTCTACAAGCACAAGGTCCACGACGGCCAGGCGTACGTCTTCTATATGGACGTGCGAACGGGCGGCAAGGGCTACGAGGAGTTCTACACGCGCGCGGCCGAGGAGGACGACGTCCTCTACATCCGCGGGAAGGTCTCCAAGATATTCGAAGAAGACGGTAAGGTGATGGTCTGGGGCGTCGATACGCTCTCGGGCAAGAAGCTGGAGATCGCCGCCGACATGGCCGTGCTCGGCCTCGCCACCGTCCCGAACGTGGCAGCAGGGAAGCTGGCCAACATGCTCAAGCTTCACCAGAACGAGTGGGGCTTCCTCTCCGAGGCGCACCCGAAGCTCAGGCCCGTCGAAAGCCTCGCGCCCGGGTTCTACATCGCCGGCGCGGCGCAGGGGCCGAAGGATATCCCCGAGTCCGTCGCTCAGGCTTCGGCAGCCGCCAGCAAGGTCGCGGCTCTCTTCGCGGAGACCGTGTACCATCGCGAGCCCATCATTGCCTGCATCGACGAAGACACGTGCGCCGGCTGCAGGGTGTGCGTTTCGGTCTGTCCGTACGACGCGGCCGAGTTCGACGAAGAGAAAAAGGTCGCGCGCATCAGGGAAGCGATCTGCGAGGGTTGCGGAGCGTGCATCGCCGCCTGCCCGTCCGGCTCTGCGTCTCAGAAGAACCTGACGGACGAGCAGCTCTACAAAATGGTCTCGGCCGCCCTGGAGGTCTGACATGTTCGAACCGAGGATCGTCTGTTTCTTCTGCAAGTGGTGCACGTACGCCGGCGCGGACCTCGCCGGCACCTCAAGGAAGCAGTACCCGCCGAACGGTGTGGTGGTGCGCGTGAACTGCACGGGCCGCATCGACCCGCAGCACGTTCTCTGGGCGTTCCGCGAGGGCGCCGACGGCGTGCTGGTCGGTGGATGCCATCCAGGCGACTGCCACTACGAGGAGGGGAACCACAAGACCATGCGCCGCGTTCAGTTCCTGAAGCGCACGCTCGAGGACATGGGTATCGAGCCAGAGCGCCTGCACCTCGAGTGGATCTCCGCCGCGGAAGGCGACAAGCTGGTTCACGTGATGTCCGATTTCGTCGACGAGGTCAAGGGGCTGGGGCCGCTGGAGCTCGGGCTGGGCGACAAGGCGAAGGTGGCCGAGCCCGCGAAGTAAGGGCGGGAAGCCGCGCGGGCGGCAGCGCCCGGCCGACATCCGACGTACGATACAAGGGGGATGTAACTCGATGGCAGAGAAGATGGTCACCATCTACGTGATGGGGAAGCCCTACGAGGTCCCTGGAGACCTCACCATCATGAAGGCAATGGAGTACGCTGGCTACCGCTTGGTGAGGGGTTGTGGGTGCAGGGGAGCGTTCTGCGGGGCCTGCGGAACCGTCTACCGGACGAAGGACGACTACCGCCTCAAGGTCGGTCTCGCCTGCCAGGAACTCGTGCAGGACCAGATGTACCTGGCGGAGATACCGTTCTTCCCGGGCAACAAGGCGATCTACGACATCGAGGACCTCAAGGCGACCTCCGCCGCGATACTCTCGCTCTACCCCGAGGTTTTCCGCTGTCTCGCCTGCAACACCTGCACCAAGGCATGCCCTCAGGACATCGAGGTCATGGAGTACATCCAGGCCGCGCTCAGGGGCGACATCGCCAAGGCGGCCGACCTTTCGTTCGACTGCCTTCTCTGCGGACTCTGCGCGTCCAGGTGCCCGGCCGAAATAGTGCAGTACCAGGTCGCGCTCCTGTGCCGCAGGCTCTACTCGCGCCACATCGCACCCTCCGCGCAGCATCTCAAGGACCGACTGCAGGAGGTCGCGGACGGCACGTTCAACGCCGAGATGGACAAACTGACCAAGACGAAGCAGGCCGAGCTGGCCGAGCTCTACGACAATCGGGACATTGAGCCGCAAGACTAGGAGGACGTGGGTTTGTACACACCTGAACTGCTGGAACTGATAAAGCGTGTGGAGGCGACCCGCGAGAGGCGGTTGGACGAGAAGTTCCCGCTTCTCTCCGCAGACGCCAAACAGGAGCTGCTCGAGGGCTTCCATCCGGACTACAAGGATGAGGTCTTCCGGACTCTCAAGGTCGGCCCGTCGAAGGGCGACCGCACGCCAGTGGAGTACGCCGACGTACTCGAGGCATACAGCGCTTTGGACCCGGACAAGTTCGATCTCTCGCAAGTCGATTTCGACGTGGACGTTCTGGTCGTGGGCGGCGGCGGCGCGGGGGCGTCCGCGGCGCTGGTGGCGGCCGAGCAGGGCGCCGACGTGCTTCTGGTCACGAAGCTGCGCGTGGGTGACTCCAACACCGTGATGGCGCAGGGCGGCATCCAGGGAGCCGACAAACCGAACGACTCGCCTGCGATCCACTATCTGGACGTCATGGGCGGCGGCCACTACAAGAACGACCCGAAGCTGGCCCGGGCGCTCGTGATGGACGCGCCGGAGGTCATCTCGTGGCTCGAGAAGCTCGGCGTGATGTTCGACAAGGATAGCGACGGCACGATGGTCACCATCCACGGCGGTGGCACCTCGCGAAAGAGGATGCACGCCGCGCGCGACTTCACGGGTGGTGAGATCATGAAGACCCTGAAGGACGAGCTGATCAACCGCGACATCCCCGTTGTCGAGTTCGCTTCGGTCTACGAGCTTCTGACCGACGGCGGCAGGGTCACGGGCGCCGTGCTCTACAACATGGAAACGCAGGAGTATCTCATCGTCAGGGCGAAGACCACCATCCTCGCCACCGGCGGCGGCGGGCGTCTCCACGTGATGGGCTTCCCGACCTCGAATCACTACGGAGCCACCGGCGACGGTCTCGTGCTGGGATATCGCGTCGGCGTACCGCTCCAGTACATGAACACGATACAGTACCACCCGACGGGGGCTGCCTACCCTGAGCAGATCCTCGGTCTTCTGGTAACGGAGAAGGTGAGGAGCATCGGCGGACAGATCACCAACATCGACGGCGATCGGTTCGTGTACGAGCTCGAGACGAGGGACGTCGAGGCGGCGGCCATCATCCGCGAGTGCGCGGGACGGAGCAAGGGAGTGGTCACGCCCTCCAGGCAGCCGGCGGTGTGGCTCGACACGGTCGTCATCGAGACGAAGCTCGGCGAGGGCGCCGTCAAGACGCGGGTGCCGGCGATGTACCGCCAGTACGAGCGGTTCGGCATCGACATGGCCAAGCACCCGATCCTCATCTACCCGACGCAGCACTACCAGAACGGCGGACTAGAGATAGACGACCAGTGCGCGACACCCGTCGAGGGTCTCTATGCGGCCGGGGAGGTTGCGGGCGGCATCCACGGCACCAACAGGCTGATGGGCAACTCGCTTCTGGACGTTGTCGTCTTCGGACGGCGGGCCGGAGCGGCTGCCGCGACGACGGCGGCCGGGATAAAGACCGCGGGCGCACTCGGCCTCGCTCATCTGAAGGACTATCACGTGACCCTGAAGGCGGCGGGCATCGAGCGCACGAAGGCCTCACCGATGCTGCTGCCGGAGTACAGGCGCGCAGCGCCGGTAGAGAAGAAGATAGAGCTTCTGGCATAGCCGACCGGCGCACCAGCCGGCGTGTGACAAGGGAGGGGCGGAGGACGATGAGAACTCTCATCCTGGGGCTCGGCAGCAGGGGTTTCGCGGGCGAGCGCGTCGGTATGGACGTAGCACGTGGCCTCTACACCATGCTGGCCGACCCCGACGTCGACATCGTCGAGGCGTACGAGACATCGATGGACCTCTTCGATATCGCGGCCGGTTACGATAAGGTCGTG
>JBDRTQ010000428.1:0-3730 GCA_043823885.1 Candidatus Eiseniibacteriota bacterium
GCCGAGGACGCAGAGGGCGCGCTCAAAGTGCTGGCCGATTCGGCGTTCCAGGAATCCATTTCCGACGTCGACCGCCCGGAGGGCCTCGAGAACGGCCTGGTCCGGGCCCTCACGGAGACTCTGTCGACCGTCGCGGCGCTCTCGCCCGAACCCGAGCTCATAGATCTCTTCCGCGTCCGATGGGACTTCCGGAACCTGAAGTCGCTGACGAAGGCCGCGCTCCTCAAGCTTCCGGAGGAAGCAACAGGACAGGCGGGTGAGGAGATCGGTCTCGTGGACGGTCCGGGCACCGTTGCCCTTCCCGTGCTTCAGAAGGCGCTGCAGGATGACGACCTCACCTCGCTGCCGTCCGTTCTCGCAGGCGCCGTCAGGGCGGCGATGGACAGCTACAGAGACAGCAACGAGCTGGCGGGAGTGGACCGCGAGTTCGATCTCGCGATGTGGAAGCACCTCGTGGAAACAGCCGACGAGTCCGGCAACGAGTTCCTCGCCGGGTACTTCCGCATCGAGATCGACATCGCCAACGTGAAGACCTTCGTGAGGATCAAGGAAGCGGGCAAGGACCGAACGGACCTCTACCGCGCGTTCCTTCCCCGGGGAACGCTTGACTTTTCCTTCTTTGAGGCGCACCTGAGCGAACCGGTGGACGCGTTCGCGCGCAATCTCGAGTACGGCCGCTACGGCGCTCTCGCGCCGGTGTTCCGCGAGTGGACCGCGGAACGGGCGCACTTGCTTGAGCTTGCGTGCGACAACATCCTGCTGAACCACGTGGAGCGGGCCAGGACCATCGCGTACGGCATCGAGCCGCTGGTCGCGTTCCTGCTGCTGCGGCAGTTGGAGATCAAGCTCGTCCGAGCCGCCGTCGCCGCTAAGCTGGACGGCGTTCCGCGCGACGAGGTCGAAGGGCGACTGAGGACGGCGCATGTCTAGGATCGCGTTCATAGGTGACAGAGATTCCGTGTGGGGCTTTCGTGCCTTCGGGATCGCCGTGTTTCCCGTTTCCGGTCCGGAAGAGGCGAGCGCCGCTTTCGAGGCGGCGGTCGCAGGAGCGCATGCGGTCATCTTCGTAACAGAGGACGTCTACGAGGCGTGCGCGGAGCAGCTGGCGCAGTACAGGAATCTTGCGCTTCCGACGGTCACGGTTCTTCCGAGCGTAACGGGCTCGAGAGGACTGGCGGCCACCGAGATACACCAGGCGGTATCGGCCGCGATAGGCGCCGACATCTTTGCGGAATCAGGGGAGAACGACTAGCCCCGGCGCCCGAACCGTCCGCGACGCCGATGACTCGGCCGGCGGGCAGAGTTTCGAACAGGAGAATCGAGCATGGATGAAACCAGGGTTCAGGGAACTATCCGGAAGGTGTCCGGACCTCTCGTTGTCGCAGACGGGATGCGCGCGGCGAAGATGTTCGACGTCGTCCTCGTCAGCGACAAGAACCTGATCGGAGAGATCATCGAGGTCAAGGGAGACCTGGCATCGATCCAGGTCTACGAGGACACGGGCGGCCTGGGCCCGGGCGAGCCGGTCGTCTCTACCGGGGAGCCGCTGTCGGTCGAACTGGGTCCCGGCCTCATCGAGTCCATCTACGACGGCATTCAGCGTCCCCTCGACAAGATCCAGGAAATGGTCGGTGCGCACATCACGCGCGGTATCTCCGTCCCGGGCCTTGACAGGGACCGGGTGTGGGAGTTCACGGCGACGGCCAGGGTGGGTGACATGGTGGTGGGTGGTGACATCCTTGGGACGGTGCCCGAGTCCGCGCTCGTTATGCACAAGGTTCTCGTGCCCCCCGGCGTGTCCGGGAAGATTACCAAGCTCACGAGCGGCAGCCACAAGGTGACCGACGTCATATGTGAACTCGAGCACGAGGGCGGCAAGCGCCAGCTGACCATGATGCAGCGATGGCCCGTCCGTCAGGCCCGGCCCTATCGCGACCGTCTCAGTCCGGAGGAGCCGCTTGTCACCGGGCAGCGCGTGATCGACGCTTTCTTCCCGATCGCAAAGGGCGGAACCGGCTGCGTGCCGGGTCCGTTCGGCGCCGGCAAGACCGTCATCCAGCACCAGCTGGCCAAGTGGGCCGACGCTGAGATCGTCGTCTACATAGGCTGCGGCGAGCGCGGCAACGAGATGACCGACGTGCTGATGGAGTTCCCCGAGCTCAAGGATCCCCGTTCCGGCGAGCCGCTGATGAAGCGCACGGTGCTCGTGGCCAACACCTCGAACATGCCGGTCGCGGCGCGCGAGGCTTCCATCTACACGGGAATAACGATCGCAGAGTACTTCCGCGACATGGGCTATTCGGTCGCGCTGATGGCCGACTCGACCTCCCGCTGGGCAGAGGCGCTCCGCGAGATGTCAGGCCGTCTTGAAGAGAGGCCGGGCGAGGAAGGCTATCCGGCCTATCTCCCGGCGCGCGCGGCGCAGTTCTACGAGCGCGCGGGCCGCGTGAGGACGCTGGGTTCGGACGAACGCATCGGTGCGATCACCGCGGTCGGCGCGGTCTCACCTCCGGGCGGCGATCTCTCAGACCCGGTCGTCCAGGCGACGCTCAAAGTGGTGAAGGTCTTCTGGTCGCTCGAGGACTGGCTGGCGTACGAGCGACACTTCCCGGCGATCAACTGGCTCACGAGCTACTCGCTCTATCACGATAGCCTCGCTGCATACTTCCGAACCGAGGTGTCCGAAGAGTGGGAGGGAATGCGGCAGGAAGCGATGAGGATCCTCCAGCAGGAGGCCGAGCTCAAGGAGATCGCGCGCCTCGTCGGAGTCGATTCCCTGTCGAACCGCGACCGTCTGGTCCTCGGAACGGCGAAGGCGATTCGCGAGGACTTCCTGCATCAGAACGCGTTCGACGAGGTCGACACCTACACGTCGTTCCCGAAGCAGCACAGGATGCTCAGGAACATCATGGCGATGAACCGCCACGCCCACGACGCCGTCGACCAGGGCGTTCAGGCCGAGGCCATCCTCGGCCTGCCTGTTCTGGAGGAGATCGCGCGGTCCCGGTACATCCCGGAGGTCGACATGGACGAACTCGACGCCATCGCCGGGCGCATCGAGACCCAGATACGCGTGCTGGTGGAGGAGAAGGCCGGCGTGGGAGAGGCGGCATAGCGGCAGGGCGCACGCGCGTCGCTCAGACTCGCGACCGGCCGCAGGCACGAACGACGAAACGGTTCGAGGGGAGCTGCCGATGGTAAAGGAATACATGACCGTTCAGGAGATCGCTGGGCCGCTTCTGCTCGTGGGGGGCGTGTCCGGGGTCAAGTACGAAGAGTTGGTCGAGGTCGAGCTGCCGAGTGGTGAGGTGAGGCGGGGCAGGGTGCTCGAGGTCGACGAGGACACCGCGCTGGTTCAGCTGTTCGAGGGCGCGACGGGCGTTTCCGTCGACAGCGCCAAGGTGCGCTTTCTTGGACACGGTCTGGAGCTGGGACTGTCTCCGGACATCCTGGGAAGGGTCTTCGACGGACTGGGGCGTCCGAAGGACGGTGGGCCCCAGGTCATCCCCGAGATCAAGCGTGACGTGGCCGGCGTTCCCTTGAATCCCACCGCGCGCGACTACCCCAACGAGTTCATACAGACCGGGATCTCGTCCATCGACGGGCTCAACACGCTCGTCCGCGGGCAGAAGCTCCCCATCTTCAGCGGCTTCGGCCTCCCGCACGCGGAGCTGGCGGCGCAGATCGCGAGGCAGGCGGCCGTGCTCGGGACCCAGAGCAACTTCGCCGT
>JBDRTQ010000429.1:0-6248 GCA_043823885.1 Candidatus Eiseniibacteriota bacterium
CTCGAGCCGCTGCGCAAGCACCGGCCGCGAGTTGCCCCCGCCACCCGTGCGCGCGTAGCCGGTGGAGAGACACGTGTCCCAGTTTCGACTCCGCTCATATCCGCCCGTCGCCCGCTGGTCTACCAGAAGGAAGCAGCTGCACGTCGGGCACACGCGGTTGCAGGCGCCGCAGCCGACGCAGTTCTGCGTCACATACGCCCACGCGTCTTCCGAAGATGCGAGGGCGCGCTCGTCGTGCGGTTGGTCGACCGCGAACTGCGCGTTCTGCCGGTTGACCGATTCGGTGACCGACGCGCGGCCCTTGTCGCGCTCGCCCCTGTGCTCCGACGTCACCTCTCTGATCAGGTCGTCCGATCCGGCGAGCAGGGCCTCGCCCTTCTCCGACCCGACGGCGACGATGCAACCTGTGCCGAGCGGCGAGAGGTTGAGGTCGAACCCCTCGTCAGCGAAGGGACTGCCGCCGACCGTCGTGCAGAAGCAGGTCTCTTTCGCGGCGGTGCAGTCCACCGAGACAATGTACGTGTTCTCGCGCTTCTCGACGATGAACGGGTCGTCGTACTCCTCGGTGAAGTGCTTGGTGCTCCAGTAGACCTTGTCGAACTTGGCCAGCCCGCGGACGTCGCACCCGCGAGGGCCCACGACGACCGTGGAGGGGGCCTCCACGTTGGCCTCGGCGTTGCTGCTCGGGTAGTTGGCCACGACTTCGCGCGGGTAGAAGATGAAGGTCTTGGCCGAATGCGCGGGTGCCGCTCCGTGGAGCTGCATCGTCTCAGGAACGTCGTCCTTGACGAGGTCGTAGTCCGGCGTCTCCTCGCTGTTCATGATGTCGAACGTGACCGGCACGTAGACCCTGTGGTCCTTCGCCCATCTCCTGATCAGCTTCAGGAGATTCTCGCTTCCAATGAAGACCTCTTTCATCCTGGCCAGGCCCCTTGCTTGGAATGGTGTGTCGGACTTCTCCCGAAAACTGCCGCGCGGGACTACGAGAGCACGCGGTCCGTGACCGCCCATGTTCACACACAAACCCCGCGCCACTCTCTCCTGGACAGTGACCCCGGGGCTGCTCTATCGCCGCGCTACGGTTGTGTTGAAATCGTCGTGGCCAGCAAGTAACACTCAGCCCTTTCACTGATTGTTGCTCGCGAGTCGCAAACGCTGCCTCTTTGTCCGCTCGACAGGCCGCGAACCGAAGCCCACAAAACCAGCTGAGTCTAGCCTTCGGGGCGTTTAGGTGTCAAGCGGAAAGGCCGTTGTGGGCGCCGTAGCGGGGTGGCGCGTGGCCTTTTCGGAAACGCTGCAGCGGCCACGGCAAGTCAGTCCCGCTGCGACAGGAATCTCAGGTTGAGCTTCTCGCCTGACCCCGCGTCGACGACGTATTTCCTCACCTTCAAAAGCACCTCTTCCATCACCTCCAGGTAGAGGCGCTGGCGGGCGACAGCGGGGCTCTTCCAGTACTCCGTGACCGTGGCCCTGAAGCGGTGCGACTCGCCCTCGGCGGTCTTGATTTTCTCTGTCCGGTATCCCTCAGCTTCGGTGATGAGTTGCTGCGCGTCGCCGCGCGCCATGGGCACGATCCGATTCGCGTAGCCGCTGGCCTCCTGGATGATCCGGCTCTTGTCCTCCCTGGCGCTCGCCACGTCGCGGAATGCGTCCGCCACCTCGCGGGGGGGATTGACCTCCTGCAGGTGGGCGGCCACGATCTCCACGCCGGCGCCGTATGAGTCGAGCAGGTCATGCGCGCGGCCCTTGACGGCGGCGGCCACCTCGACCTTTGCCGTCGTCAGGAGCTCGTCGACGCCCATGACGCCTATCTTCTCGGTGATGACCGACTCACCCACTTTTCTGACCAGCCAGTGGGGCTCTTCGGTCGCGTAGAGGAAGCGCGCGGGATCCTTGACAACATACTGGATCAGGAGCTGAACCTCGATGATGTTCTCGTCCCCCGTGACGAACTGGGTCTCCCTGGGCTCCGGCGTCAGCCCGCGGACCTGGTCGATGATCTTGTACCCTATGCTCATCCGCTTGACGGCCGTGACCTGGGGCCTCGCGACCGTGTCGATGGGCCACGGGATACGATAATGGATGCCCGGCTGAACGTCCGCCGTCAGTACCCTGCCGAACCTCTTAATCACGCCGCGCTCGTCCGGCTGGACGACATATATACCCGAGAGTAGATACATGCCTACGGCGACCAGCGCGATGAGGCGCGCCAGCCTCCTGACCTTGGGGAGTCCAGCGGACATGTCGGACCTGACCGTCGTCTCGGCCACGTTCAGTTCCCCTTCTTGTCCAGAAGCTTCAGGAGGTCAGAGTCGGACGAAAGCACAATAGTGGTCTTGTCGTCCAGAAAGACCCTGTACGACTCGAGCGTTCTTACGAACTCGTAGAACGAGGGATCGGCGTTGTAGGCGGCGCCGTAGATCCGCATCGCCTCGGCGTCTCCCTCGCCACGGATCTTCTCGGCCTCCATGTAGGCGGACGCGAGGATCTCCGTGCGCTCCTTGTCTGCCTCCGCCCGGATCTTGATGGCCTCTTCCTCACCCTCGGAGCGGTACTTCTTCGCCGTCCGCTCGCGCTCCGCGCGCATCCGGTCGAAGACGCTCTGCTTGTTCTGCTCCGGGAAGGCCAGCCGCTTCATCCGCACGTCGGCCACCTCAATGCCGAAACTCGATTCGGCCGTCGTCCTGCAGCCCCGCGCCACACCCTCCATTATCTCGATGACCTTCATCGAGTCGCGGTGGATCGATATCAGCGCGTGGAGCGGGTAGTTGCCGAGCGCGGCTCCCATCTCCGACGCAACGATGTCCGCCATCCGCACCTCCGCCCCCGCACGATCGTTCACGGTCTGGAGGAACTTTTTCGGGTCCGCGATCCGCCAGGCGACGAACGCATCTACGACCACGTTCTTCTTGTCGTTCGTCAGGAACTCCGTCGGCTTCGGGTCGAAGATCAGAAGCCGCTTGTCGAAGAGCCGGACTGCCTGGACCGGCTGCGGCAGCTTCCAGTTGAGGCCGGCCGTGTCGACCACCCTTACCGGGCTGCCGAACTGCGTCACGATCGCCGTCTTCGTCTCGTCGACCACGAACACCGCGGTCCTGAGAACAAGCAGGGCGATGAGCGCCGCCGCCACCGCGTAGTATCTCCTCCTGATCACAATGTCCTCCCGCGACTAGTCCCGCGTCGCCGCGCCCTGTGAGAGCTCACGATCGAACACTCTTATGTCGTACCCCTCGAGTTCAATGTCGGAGCTCACAATGTACTTCTCGATGCCCGCCAGAAGACTCTCCATGGTCTCAAGGTAGAGACGGGTCTCCGTGACCCTCTCGGCACCGCGGTAGTGCCTGGCCATTTCCCTGAATCGGTCTGAATCGCCCTTCGCCCGGTCCACCCTGTCCGCCCTGTAGCCCTCGGCCTCGAGAACCAGTCGGTGCGCGTCTCCCCTGGCCACGGGTATCGTCTCGTCCAGGTACGCCAGGGCCTCGTTGATGATGCGGCTCTTGTCTTCCTTCGCGCTTGATACGTCCCTGAACGCCGGGACGACCTCGAGTGGCGGATGCACATCCTGAAGCCTGACGCCCACGATCTGCACGCCCCCACTGGAGAGATCGAGGAGATCTTGCAGTGCCGTCAGCATCAACTCCTCGAACATCGCGCGGTGCACCGTCACGATGTCGTCGATCGCGAACTCGCCGCTCACCCTGGTCATCACGGATTCCGCCGTGAAGCGAACCAGGTTCTCAGTCTCCGCGACCCTGAAGAGGTAGGCCTTCGGGTCGCTGACGCGGTAGAAGACGACGACGTTCATGTCCACGATGTTCTCGTCGCCTGTGAGCCTCAACGCCTCGTCGGGGAGCTTCTCGTAGGTTCCTGCCGCGTGGCGGCTCTCCCAGAGCGTCGCGTAGAATTCCGCGGCGACCGCGTTGATCGAACGCGCGACCTCCCGCGTGCGGAAGCCCACCTCCAGACGTCTCACCTTCTGCTGCTCCACGCGCACGACTCTGTCTATCGGCCACGGCGCCTTGAGGTGTACGCCCGGCGTCAGGACCTCGTCCAACGCCCTGCCCCATCTCATCACGACGCCCGCGCGGCCGGGACCGACGAACGACACGCCCGACAGCACCCACGCCCCCACCACGAGCGCGACCGCGGACCACGCGAACCGCCGAAGCCACCCGGGCCGCCGGACCAGGCCCCGCACGCGCACGAACAGCGCGCGAACTCCGTACCGTTCGAGCGCGTTCCCGACCACCAGCGCGGGGCGTGTCTGCATGATGTAAGAGAGCGATTCGGCCTGTGAGGTCGTGCCCTCGCGCAGACCACGGACCGCCGCGGCGGCGATGACCACGGCCGACTCCACTATGAAGAGAGCGACGACGACGGCCGCGATGTGGTCGAGCTCGATGCCGATCCCGTGGCCCATGAGACCCACGACGACCGCGCCGGTCGTCAGGGTGTCCATGCGGGAGTGATACCCGTCGGCGACCAGGCTGATGCTGCCGGTCTCACGGCCGACGTGCAGTTTGTACTGAGCGGCGTAGTACGAAACGAGCGCGGCGACGAGGCTGCCGCCGATGGCCAGGGGAAGGTTCGTGATGGGAGTTCCGACAACCGCCGACACCTTCCGGAAGATGCCGACGGCTGCCCAGAGGATGAGACCGCTGATGATGAGGCTTACGATGTTCTCTGCAAGCGCCAGGTTCAGCCGGCCCTCGCGGCGCGAGATCCGTGCGCCGGTCCAGACGAGACCGGAGGCCATGATGTCGGAGGCCGAGTGCCACGCGTCGGCGATGAGCGCGAGGCTCCCGGACAGGCTCGCCAGAAGTAACTTGAGGAAGACCAGCCCGATGTTGATGACGACCGAGACCAGCGCCGTGCGCTCGACTCGATTCACGCTCACCTCCTGATGGGGCGCCGCGCTCCGGCCCTGTGCTCACCGGCTCACGGTCACCTGGTCACTTCCAAGAGCGGAACCGCAGACCGCGCGGCCCCTCCCCGGCTACTCCTCACTCGCCACGCAGGCGACGTCGACCACCCTGTCGTCCTTGCCCAGATTGATGACTCTGACGCCCTGGGTATTACGGCCAATCACCGAAATGCCCTTGACGGGAAGACGGATCATCACACCGTTCGCGGTCATTATCATGACCTCGTCCGGCTCGTTGACGACCCTGACGGCGACGACCTTGCCGTTTCTCTTGTTGGCCTTGATCGAGATGACACCCTTGCCGCCGCGCTTGATGATCCGATAGTCGGCGATGCTCGTCCGCTTGCCGTAGCCGTGCTCGGTGATCGACAGGACCGTTCCCTGCTCTCCCACAGCGACAACCATTCCGATGACTTCGTCGCCCTTCTCGAGCAACGTTCCCCTGACGCCGCGCGCGGTACGTCCCATCTCGCGCACGTCGCTCTCCTTGAAGCGGATCGCCTTACCGAGCCTCTTCGCGAGAACAACGTCGTGCGATCCGTCGGTCACCGCGGCATCGATGAGTTCGTCGCCCTTGTCGACATTGATGGCGCGGATGCCACCGCGTCTCGGGTGCGAGTAGGCCGAGAGCCTGGTCTTCTTGACGACACCCTTCCTCGTCGCCATCACGATGAAGTGGTCGTCGTCGAACTCGCGGGCGGCAATGAAGGCCGCTATCGACTCGCCCTTCCCCACCTGAAGCAGGTTGACGATGGCCTTGCCCTTGGCCGCCCTTCCCGCCTGAGGGATCTCGTGCACCCGCAGCCAGTGGCAGTGCCCCGTCTGCGTGAAGAAGAGGATGTAGTCGTGAGTCGAGGCGATCAGCATGTGCTCGACGAAATCGTCCTCTTTGGTCCCCATCCCGGTGATGCCCTTGCCGCCCCTGCGCTGACGGCGATACGTCCCGACGGGGAGACGCTTGATGTAGCCGGTGTGCGAGATCGAGATCGCCATGTCCTCCTCGGCGATCAGGTCCTCTATCGCAAAGTCGGTCGTCGCCTCGACGATCTCCGTGCGCCTCTCGTTGCCGTAGGCCTCGGCCGCGGCAGTGAGGTCCTCCTTAATCATGGCGAGCACCTTCGTGCGGCTCTCGAGAATACCCTTGAGCGTCGCGATGAGTTTGATGACTTCCTTGTACTCGTCCTCGATCTTCTTCCTTTGAAGTCCGGTCAGGCGATGGAGTCTGATGTCGAGGATCGCCTGGGAATGTATCTCAGAGATCTTGACTGTCTTCATCAGCTGGGAGCGGGCTTGGTCCACGTCCTTCGACTTCTTGATGAGCTGG
>JBDRTQ010000430.1:0-3366 GCA_043823885.1 Candidatus Eiseniibacteriota bacterium
AGGGTCGCAGCCTCCCTCGCGTGGTAGACGGAGGTTCTCGCGACGAAGGTCGCGCCGGCCCCGACCGCGAGCGCGGCGGTGTCGAACGCGTGCTCGACGTTGCCGTACGGCGCCGTGGTCCCGCGCTTGCCGTGCGGCGTCGTCGGCGAGTACTGCCCTCCGGTCATGCCGTATATCTGGTTGTTGGCGACGATCGCCGTCATGTCTATGTTTCTGCGGCAGGCGTGTATGAAGTGGTTGCCGCCGATGGCCAGCGCGTCGCCGTCGCCCATCGCGGCTATGACGGTCAGTTCCGGCCTGGCCGCCTTCACGCCCGTCGCGAACGCCAGTCCGCGCCCGTGCGTCGTGTGCAGAGTGTTGAAATCGACGTAGGTCGGCATGCGCCCCGTGCAACCGATACCGGAGACGACGGCGACCTTGTTCTTCTCGACGCCTATGTTGGCGATCGCGCGCAGCATCGCGCTCATGATGATGCCGAGTCCGCATCCGCCGCACCACACGGTCGGCAACTTCTTGCCGGGGCGTAAGTAGGTCCTCGCGACCTCGATGGCCTCACTCATCGTAGAGCTGCCTCCATCGTGAACTCGGCTATCTCATCGGGCGTGAACAGATCTCCGTCCACCTTGCCCAGCGCCCTGACGTCCGTGGCGCCGCAGATAGCGCGCTCCACCTCGCGCGACAGCTGCCCGAGGTTCATTTCCGGCACCACGACCAGCTTGACCTGTTCGGACAGCTCCTTGAGCCTGGCGTCGGAGAACGGCCATATCGTCCGGGCTCTCAGGAGTCCCGCGCGAACACCGCGCCTTCGGAGTTCCCTCACCGACGACTTGGCGACACGCGCCGTCGAGCCGTAGGCGAAGAGCAGCACGTCCGCGTCCTCGAGCATGAACTCCTCGTACGAAGCAAGCTGGTCGGCGCAGTTCTCTATCTTGCCGACTATCCCTCGTATCTTCAGATCGACCTCTTCTTTGACCATCGTCGGGAAGCCGCGCGCGTCGTGGGTGAGACCCGTGACGTGATACCTGTACTCGCCTCCGAACGCCGCCAGTGGAGGGAGAGGCTCCCCCTCGCAAGCGCAGTAGGGGCAGTAGCTTGAGAGCCCCTCCTCCGGCAGGCGCCTGGGCTCCACCCGGTAGGTCCCCGGGGCGGGGAGCGTGACGCTCTCGCGCATGTGACCGATGACCTCGTCCGAAAGGAGTATTACGGGTGTGCGGTAGCGCTCCGACAGGTTGACGCAGTCCACGGTCATGGTGAAGCACTCAAGGACCGACGAGGGCGCGAGAGCGATCATCGCGTGGTCACCGTGAGTCCCCCACCGCGCCTGCTGGACGTCCGCCTGCGCGGGCTGCGTCGGGAGACCCGTAGACGGACCGGCCCTCTGGACGTTGACGATGATGCACGGCACCTCGGCGATCGCCGCGAAGCCGATGTTCTCCTGCATGAGCGAGAAACCGGGGCCGCTGGTCGCGGTCATCGCTTTCGCCCCGGCGAGCGCCGCTCCGACGATCGCGGCCATCGACGCTATCTCGTCCTCCATCTGGATGAATCGACCGCCCATCAGGGGAAGACACTGCGACATGATCTCGGCGATCTCCGACGACGGCGTGATCGGGTAGCCGCCGAAGAAGTTCACGCCCGCGGCGAGCGCGCCGACCGCGCAGGCCTCGTTTCCCTGAAGAACCTGCTTCCTTCCTGCCGATTCACTCATCGCCGCGCTTCTCCGCGCCTTTGTTCTTCGTCGGACGCTGTTTGTGCACCGTGATCGCCATGTCCGGACAGAGGATCTCGCACAGGCCGCACGCCGTACACGCGTCCGGATCGGACACGATGGGAAGGCCCGACTTGTCGGACGTGAAGACGTCCTGTGGACACATCGAATAGCAGATGCCGCAGGACTTGCACCACTTCTCGTATATATAGACGACGTCGTCCGGATGCTCGGACGCGTCAGGATAGTGCCACTGACGCTTGTCGCCCGAGCCCATCTGTACTTCGTCCGCCATCACTACCTCCCGAGCGCGGCCGCGATCAGAGCGGGTATCTCGCTGGGCCTGTCGGCCACCGGGATCCCGGCCGCGGTCAGCGCCTCGATCTTGTCCTGGGCGGTGCCCTTGCCACCTGCGATGATGGCGCCGGCATGCCCCATTCTCTTCCCGGGCGGGGCCGTCCGCCCCGCGATGAAACTGACAACCGGCTTGTCGAGATGATCGACGACGAACTGCGCCGCCTGCTCCTCGTCGGTCCCGCCTATCTCACCGATGAGGACGATCGCCTCGGTCTCCGGGTCCTCTCCGTACGCCTTCAGAGCGTCGATGAAGCTGGTCCCTATTATGGGGTCGCCGCCGATGCCCAGCACCGTCGACTGCCCTAACCCGTGGCGCCCAAGCTGGTCAACGACCTCGTAGGTGAGCGTGCCGCTTCGCGAGACCACTCCGACGGGACCCGGGGAATGGATCCAGCCCGGCATGATGCCCACCTTGGCCTTGCCGGGGCTGATGACGCCCGGGCAGTTGGGACCTATCATTCGCGTGCCCAGCTCGCCGAGCCGCTGGCAGACCTTCGCGACGTCGAGCGTCGGTATTCCCTCAGAGACGGCGACAACCAGGTCGACTCCCGCCTCCGCGGCCTCGACTATAGCGGACGCGGCGAAGCGCGCGGGAACGAACGTGATGCTCGCGTTGGCTCCGGTCTCACGGACGGCGTCACCGACCGTGTCGAACACCGGCACTCCGTGCGCGGTCTGCCCGCCCCTTCCGGGAGTGACGCCGCACACGACGTTCGTACCGTATTCGATCATGCCCTTCGTGTGGAACGCGCCGTCGCGACCCGTGATGCCCTGCACGCAGAGGCGCGTGCCCTCATCCACGAAGATGCTCACGAGGCCCTCCTGGCGAGCTCGACGGCCTTCTCGACCGCCTCGTCCATTGTGTCCGCCGTCACCAAGTCGCGGTCCACAAGGATCTGCCTCGCCTCCTCCTCGTTCGTCCCGGTCAGGCGAACGACGATGGGGACATCGAACGTCGCTGTCTCCAGGGCGTGGACGAGCCCTCGCGCGACATCGTCGCAGCGGGTGATGCCTCCGAAGATGTTGATGAGAATGGACCGGACCTTGGGATCGCCCGCGATCATCTCGAGAGCGGCGACGACCTTGTCCGAGCTGGAGCTGCCGCCGATGTCCAGGAAGTTCGCCGGCTCTCCGCCTTGCTGCTTGATGAGATCCATCGTCGTCATCGCCAACCCCGCGCCGTTGACCAGGCAAGCGACGTTCCCGTCGAGCTTCACGTACGACAGACCCATCTCGCGCGCCTTCGCAAGTTCGGGGGTCTCCGTCGACGAGTCACGCATCGCCGCGATGTCGGCGTGGCG
>JBDRTQ010000431.1:0-2668 GCA_043823885.1 Candidatus Eiseniibacteriota bacterium
CGATCGTTCGGCCCATCGGGTCCTCCTGTCGCGAGGGTAGGGCCTTGCGCCCGCCGTTGCAACGGGTACGATGGCCCCGTGGGCGAGTGGGGCGACAGGCTGGGCGATCTTCTCTGGGGCGGTCTTGTCGGATCGGACGGCTGGACGTATCGGTTCTCGGCCGAGGACGCGATGTGGGGCACGCGGATGATCGTCGGCGAGGCCGGCGGGGCGTGCGACGGGCCCGAGGGAGACGCGATCCTGTGGACGATGGCGAACCGGCTCTACCTGCTGCGCAAGGAGAGGTTTCAGGATCGGCGGGGCGTCACGCTCTGGCCGCCACACCGCTACACCCACCTCATCCGCGCCTACGCGCAGCCGATCAACCCGTACTTCCTCGACCCGCGCCACGAGAGCGACCCGGACCGGCTGCGGCGCCGGTGGCAGGTCACGACTCTCCCGCCTCGTGGCGAGTGGCGAGGCGTGCCCATCGAGTCGGCGATCCGCCGCGTCGTCCGCTTCATGCAGGGCGGCACGCCCAACCAGTACGTCGGGCTCGTCCACTTCGGCCAGGGCGGCGTGGAGGAGTTCGTCGCGGAGCACGGCACGCCCGAGACGATGCCGTTCCTCGCGCGCAACTGGTTCTGGAAGTCGGGGGCGACGAGGGGATGGACGAGCCGGACGCTGAACCCGGCGGCCCCGGTCGATCCGGGGATCGGCCTCGCCCTGCCGCTCGTCGTCGGCGCCGGACTGGTCGGGGCCTACCTCGCGCTGCGACACGTCACCGGGTCGTCGTGGCTGGGCCTGGGCGCGGTTCTTCCGTTTGTTCCACCGTAGCGATCCCCCACCGCTCGCGGATCGCGTTCCGCTTCGCGTCCCACGCTGCCCTTCCCATCTGCCGCGCCAGGTTGCGCGACGGAGCCGGCCGCAGGACGCGCACGGTGTCCTCCGTCCAGTCCTCCGTCTCGCGCATCGTGTAGTAGGCGTTGCAGCGGTTCCGCGAGCGGCCGACGTACAGCGGCCCGATGGTCTGCGAGGCGCGGTGGCGCTCGTAGCCGCAGGCCAGGAAGTGGACCCAGCCGGGATAGCGGTTGGCAACCTCGCCGCGCAGGAACCGCTCGACGATCCAGCGCGAGCGCAGCGGGATGTCGCTCCACCTCATCGCGCGCATCCGGTCCACCGATGCCACGATGTCGCGATCGGTGCGCCTCTTGCCGGCGCTCGACCACGAGTAGCCGATGCACTGCGAGTAGGCGTTGAGGAACGTGCCGAGCGAGGCCCAGTGATGCCAGCGGGTCTGGTAGAACCGCTGCATCATGGTCCAGACGACGGCCTCGGCCTCGGGACCCGGGATGTAGTCGCCGGCCTCGCACTCGACGGCGCGAGCCAGCCACACGATGTCGGCCTTGGAGAACTCGTAGGTCCATCCACGGCCATCGGTCAGGCCGCCGTTCTCCGGCGACGGATGCCACAGCATCCAGAACACGAGCAACGGCAATCGCAGCATGGCGCCCTCCTCCTCCCCGTGTCGGTTGGCGTGGATCGTACCGGACGCGGGCGGGGGGATGTCAACCGTTTCCGAAACTGGTGCTGTCCGAAGTAGGACACCCGTACAAGGACGGTCCCGCTGACAGGAAGACGATCGTGGTTAGGGTGCGACCGCAGGAGGCGTACGGTCATGGCCGATCAGTTTGACTACGGGGATCTTGTGGCGCGGTTGCTCAAGGTGAACGAATCGTGGTCCGCGTCGCTCGTTCGGTCGATGGAAACGCGCGCGTACATGCTTGCTCTGATGGGACAGGCGGTTCGCGCAGCGGAGGATCTCCGGTCGCGTGGAACGATCATCGATGTTCAGGAAACGAGCCCGAAGTACGGCGACAGCTTCCAGGTTGGTAGAAATGGACGTCGAGTCACCTTCGAGAGAAAAATGGAAGGTGGGCAGTTTCTTGTCGAGGTGTTCAGGTCCGGATTTCCAGCGAGTCTCGTTCCGGTTGGTTCTGCCCTTCAGAATCTCGAAACTCCTCGGTGGTCCGACGCACAGCACGTTGCCAGACAGCAGGTTGCGTATGAAGTTGGGTTGCTGCTCGCAGACCTCTAGATCTGCACCTAGCCCAGGGATCCCCTGATCAACCGCAGGATCGGCCGCCCCGGGCGGCGACGATACCCGATGACCATCCCACCTACGGCCGCTCTGGACAGGGGTGCCGGGTACGGGTCCGGAGGGGCCTCCGGAGCGACGGGCGTCGGGGGCATCGCCCGGGCCGTGGAGATCAACGCCTCGATGGACCATACGTGGTCCGAGACCCCGCAGGCCATTGCGGGTGTCATGCGGAGCGTTTCGTGGACGCGGCGTTCGTCGCCCCCGGAGCACGCCTCGCTCGCCCGCTCCGCGTACTCTCCGGCCAGGACGCCCGCCACGGTCGCCAGGACACCCAGGACAGCGGACGACGCCGCCAGCGCGATGTCGGCACCGGGTTCGTCGGCCAGCGTGGCGGTCAGCACGCCACCCGCGCCGGTCGCGCCAGCCAAGCCGGACGACGCGATGCCGACGGCGTACCACGCGAGGTGCGCGTCGTCCGCGTCGCGGCATCGGTCGCTCGCGGTGCGCCCCGCCGGGACGAGGGAGGTGCAGCCGAGGAGGAGGAGCAGCAGCAGCAGCGCCGCGAGCCGGAGTATCACTTACGTCTCC
>JBDRTQ010000432.1:0-2009 GCA_043823885.1 Candidatus Eiseniibacteriota bacterium
TGATCGTGGTGGTGGCGGTTCTGGCGACGGCGGCGTCTACGTTCGTGGCCACCCGTGCGATCACGGGTACGGTCACGGAAGGTCGCATTTCCTCCGCCTCCGCCGAGGCCGGCCCCGGCGAGATACAGAGCAAGGGTACCGAGGTCGCGACGCTTGTGGATGACATCGAGGCGTCGAGTGGTGCGGACGCGGTGACGCGCGACGACAGGGACCCGATGGTGTCGTACAAGGCCAAACCGAAGCCGGCGCCGGCGCCCGCCGCGACGTCGGCCGAGCCCAGCGCGCCGACGTGGCCGTCGTACAGAGTGACCGCGGTTCTCATCGGAGATGATGACCCGCGGGCGTTTCTGAAGCTGGGCAGCGAGAGCATCAGCGTGAAGGTCGGCACCGAGATCAGCGGTGGCCGTGTGACGGCGATCGAACCAGACGGAGTAACGATACAGGGCAAGGCCGGGACCAGGAAGTTCCCGTTCTAGCCCCGGGCATAACCGGAGGGTGCTGTTGTGAAAATTCCGATTATTGTAGTTGCCGTGGCCCTGCTGATGGCTTGCGCCGTTCCGGCGATGGCCGCGACCGACATCGGGGACACGCCCATCACGTTGCACGCCACCGGCACGCCGCTCATGGACATACTGAGCGTGTTGTCGGAGAAGAGCGGGCTCAACATCGTGGCGAGCACCGACGTCGAGACGAGGGAGATCTCGATCCACCTGACCAACACGCCCGCCGAGGAGGCACTGAACCTCATCGTGCGAGCGGCAGGGCTCGGCTACGAGCGGATCGGCGACTCGGTACTCGTCGCCCCGCAGGAGCTGCTGACGCAGGACACGGGTTTCTCGTCCTACGTCATCGAGGTACAGTATGCAGATGCTTTTGAGCTCGTTCCGCTGATTGAGAAGGTCGCCGACAAGGTCGCCGCCGACCCAGGCGGCAATCGCCTGGTCGTTGTGGCGACCCCCGGGATGATCGACCAGATCCGGGACATCATCAAGGATCTGGACGTGCCTCCGGTGCAGATAATGCTCGAGACCGAGGTCATCGAGGTCGCGACTGACAAGATGGTCGAACTCGGCATCGACTGGAGCAAGATCATGAGCCAGACCGTCATCTTCGCCGAGCCTGGTCTTGGCGGCACCCCGCCCGAGGACGCGGAGACCGACGAGATGCCGGGCAACATGCCCTTCGTCGGGCGCGGTCTGAACCTGGACGAGGTCTATCGCCAGGCGAAGGCTCTCGAGGTCGCGCTGGACATCCTTGAGCAGGACGGCGGGGCGAAGGTCCTCAGCAATTCGAAGCTCGCGACGCTCAACAACCGGACGGCCGAGATCCACATCGGCGACGTCATTCCGTACACCGTGACGAGCCTGACGAGCGGCGGCGGCCTGCAGCTCCAGGTAATGAAGGAGCGCGTTGGCGTCAAGGTCAAGGTGACGCCGCGGGCGGCCGGCGACGGCCACATCACGGTCATGGTCGAGCCGAGCGTCAGCACCATCGTCGCGTTCAGGGGTCCGAACGACGAGATACCGTGGACGAAGGAGCGAATGGCGAAGACGCAGGTCCGTGTTATGGACGGGCAGACGTTCATGATCGCCGGTCTTCTCAGTGAGGACGAGACCGAGACGATCACGAAGGTGCCGTTCCTGGGCGATATTCCTGTTCTCGGCTATCTCTTCAGACACACGGCCACGCAGGTCAAGAAGTCCGACCTACTCATCAAGATCACGCCGCGCATCATTCCGTAGGCACGCGCGGTGTTCTGCCGGCGCTGCCGGCGATGGCAGATCGACGGGGGGCTCGCAATGCGGGCCCCCTTCTTCGTGCGCCCGCGGAGTGTGGCGCGCGCTGCGGAACGCCCGCGCAGCGGGGGCCCTGCGGCGCCCGGCGGCGCCCCACTAGCGGCTGGCGCACCATTCGCCTTTCAGCTATACTGTCAGTTCGATTGATTCCACGACGCCGACACGGGAGTCACACATGGAGCCGTACGACGTCATTGTGATAGGAGCGGGCCC
>JBDRTQ010000433.1:0-4719 GCA_043823885.1 Candidatus Eiseniibacteriota bacterium
ATTCTGTTGGCTGTGTGGTCGCTCCCCCATCGGACGCTGGCCGGCCGTAATGAGACGGCGGACCTCCGCCGTCTGCCCCCCCCCGAAACTGAAAGCGCGCCTGCTGCTGCCAGGACAGTGTCTCTCAGTACTGATTGTAACACAGATGTTTCAAGGTGTCAATAGTCTCTGACTCAGGCTTCCTGCTGTCTCTTCGAGCTGAGTCCTGGGAAGTCGAAACCGGCCTTCCTGAGCGCGCTCGTCAATCGGGAGTTCATCCCCACCATCAGCCTCTGAGGATATCTGAGATTGAAGAGGAACTCAGCGTTGCTCTTGATGCCGAGCTTCTTCATCCTCTCCTTCGCACTATCCACCCATCCGAGGTCGTCCTGCGCGTCGGCCTCGACCACCTCGACGTACGCCCGTTTCAGGTACGCGTCGACGCTGTCGTCGATGTTCCCGTACTTCGATTCGAACGCCGCACTGATCTCATCGTCCGATGGCACGCGGTACCGCTCGCGGTGCACGACGACGTCGCGACCGAGCTTGGGGATGGTACTCGGAACCGATCTCGGATAGCCGATCGACAACACCATCACCGGCAGCACGTGCTCCGGCATTCCGAAGAATTCCCTGGCGCGTCCGATGCTCGACTGGATCGTTCCGACGTAGACGGAGCCCAGCCCCTCGCTCTCCGCGAGCACCACGACACTCTGCGCGGCGCACATCACGTCGGCGTATGCGATGAGAGAGGAGCTCAGAGCCTGCTCGCCAAGAAACTCGACGTCGAACATCGCCGCCCATCGCTTGACGCGATGAAAGTCGATGCAGAAGATCATGGACACGGGCGCGTTCTTCACCCACGGCTGGTCGCCGACCATCCCGGCCAGCTCCTCACGCGCGCCGGGCTCTTCCACCACGATGATCGACAGAGGCTGGATGTTCCCGCCCGAAGGAGCGCTGTTGGCTACATCGAGAAGCCGGTCGACGACGCCTGGCGGAACGGGGCGGTCCTCGAAGTTCCTGACGGACCGCCGTTTCATCATGAGCTCGAAGAGATCCATTCCTGTCCTCCGTGGGTTCGCGCGGGTTCGCGCCGGGTCGCGTGATGCCGAGCTGTGCCGCGTGCCGCCGCGTGATGTCAGGGGGCGTCCCGGACTGGAATGAGTTCGATCAGGGCGCCCGCCACCCAGGTCGGGGGCGGAGCGTCGTAGGCGGCCGACATATCGTCCGCGACGAGGTCGAGCACGTGTCCCTCCACCGGGCCAAGAAGGTGCCTGAGCACCTGGCCGACGTCGCGGGCGTCGCTCTTCGCCTCCACGCAGTGCCTGTTGTAGCCCGCGTGGTCGCCGGCGCGCAGCAGCGACAGCCCCTCGTCTATCCGCCGGCGCGCCAGTTCCAGCCCGCCGCCCTCCGGTGTCAGCGTCTCAGCGACCGGGTCTCCGTATCCGACACCGTGGTGGAAGGGGTCGACAGTCGCGACGACCACAGAGTCCCGGGCCGCGCGCTCGAGTTCAACGATGCCGGGCAGGGCGTCGGGCCGCCCGCCTGCCAGGTACGGATAGCGCACGAGCAGCTCGGGGCCGGCCACACCTCGGCGCGTGGTCTCCTCGTGCAGGAGAAAGAGGAAGTTCGAGAGCGAGAATTCTCTGGTCCAGTCGGCTCGTCCGGGGATCCCGGGACCCTGGATCCCCCATGAATCCTCCGCCGACGGGACGCCGCCACCCGCCACACGTACGCGGGCGCCCTCAAGCTCATCGGTGAGGGCGTGGAGCACTCCGAGCACAAGCACACGACCTGCGCCGCTGTCGAGGCACGCGTGCACGGCCGCCGCGGCATGGCGGCCGCACACCTCGAGCGACACGTGAGGAAAAACAACGGCCCCGCCGCCCTCGAGAACGGGCGCCAGGTCCCACTCGCGGCCGGCATCGAGCAGACGCGTGGCGCCGTCCGGCCCCAGGCGCCGCTGCGACAGCTCGGCTGCAACTTTGAAATCGGGAAGCCTGCTGGTCACACGCGGGACTCCATGGAGCCCGTCAGAAGTAGAACCTGGCTCCCACACCACCGCTCAGATCGAACTCGGTCTCGGGCACGAAATTGAAGATAGGGGCGATCTCCACGAAGACGTCGAAGCGCCCGTCGTCGAACAGATAGTCGAGTCCTATGGGGATGCGCACGCCGATCTTCGAGTCTTCGTCGTCGCGCAGCAGGAGCCTCGCCCCGATGCCGTAGTAGAGCGGGACGCTGCCACCGATCTCCGTGTCCTCGATCACGCGATGCCACAGGTAGTCGCAGTGCGCGTAGAAGTCGCCATCGTCGAGAGACCATCCGGTCACGGCGTCCACCGCCGTGCCTCCGTCGCCCCACCACTTGAACGAGAACCCGGAGGGCTCTCCGGCGACGATACCAACGCCCATCCCCGCCACGGCCGGCGACAGCGCCAGCGTCACAAGAATGGTAATGGCCAGACCCATCGAGCACGGAGCGCGCATGAATCACCTCCCCAGATCCGAGTTCACGGCTTAACCATGAGAGCCTTACAGCGATCCACCGGCCGCAGGGTGACGCCACGGCTCACGCGGCGCGCACCTCCGCCACATCGGGAGTCCAGCGCCACGCGGAAACGAGCGCGTAGATACCCGCGGCGGCCAGAAGCGGCGTTGTGTACGTGCCGGGCAACACCCGCCCCGCCAGCATCGAACCCCCCGCGTGTCCGGAGACGTTCGCGAGAGCCACGAGGGCCACTCCTATAGTGGCGACGCGCATCCAACTCGCGCCGCGGTAAGCGAACGGCAAGAGCCCGGTAAGAGTAGCAATGAACGCCACGCCCATCCACATGGATACGGCCAGGGCGAGCGACGGTGACGTGACGCAGGGGAAGAGATCGCCGACGGCCCGGGTAGCGTCGCTGTAGACGGGCAGAAAGCCGGTGAACGCCTCTTCTGCGACGTGGACGGCGAGACAGAAGCAGAGCGCCAGCCACGGTCTGCCGAGACCGTGGGCGCCATGTGCGACCGCATCCGTCATGGGGCACTCCCTCCCGGGCGACGGGCGCTCCGGGCACCGGGCGCGACAACCTCCGCGCCTGCGAGATCCACTCCCCGCCGATCTGTTCACTTGATGCGGTATCGCATCACGGCCTTGGCCTCTGACGGGCGGGCGCACTCGACGAAACCAGCGCGCTCGAAGGAGGCCGGAACTCCCATGAAGCTGGACACGGCCTCCAGCTTCTTCCCCCTCGGGCGCGTGGGATATGCCTCGACGACACGCCCTCCCGACTTCCGTACGTGCGCCACGGCTCCGCGGATAACAGCGGCGGTCAGACCCCGCCGCCGGTGGCTCTTCGCAAGAAACAGGCAAACGATGGACCAGACCGACTCGTCGTCCAACCTCTTCAGCACGCGCGAACGATTGAGGGACGCGAAACTCTCCCTGGGAGCCACCGAGCACCACCCCACCGGCTCGCCGCCGTCGTAGGCCAGAACGCCCGGCGTCTCCCCCGAATCGACAACGCGCTTCATCGCCCGCCGGTTCTTCTCACCGTGCTTCTCGTCGAACTCGCGCCGCGTCTGTCGCCACCACATGCACCAGCATCCGCCGCACGCTCCGCTCTCGCCGAAAAGCCTCTCGAAGTCCCCCCAGGTTTCGGGGGTGAGGGGACGGAACCGCAGGGAGTCGGACGTCGTGACCCTGGGACACATTCGGAACCTCGGTTCGTTGTCAGGTCTACTCCACGCGCACAAGCTTGAGCGGCATCCTGACGCGGCTGCCTTCTCTTCTTCGGTCGGCTTCCAGATCTCTCCGAAGTCGGGCGGCACTTCCGTGAGAGGCATCCAGGCCATGCTGTAATGGCTCTCTCCGAAGACGAAGAGCCCCGGGGCCGGGTCGGAGTGACTGTTGTCACCGCGAGCAGTCACGACGGCGATCTCCGTCATCGCCCAGGAGCCCGACAGCGGGGTCGATCCCAGCGGCGGTCTTCATAGAACGGCCTGCCCTGGCGTTCCCACTCACCGCGGCTCATGTAGGCCCTCGAGGAGACGGCCTTCTCGATCGCGAGCACACCATTGAGATGGTCGATCTCGTGCTGAAGCAACGACGAGAGTTCCCCGGTTGCCTCGAGAGCGCGTCGGATCCCGCTCTCGTCGAGGTAGTCCACGCGTACGTCGGTCATCTCGGAGTTCATTAGCACACCCTCGAACCCGTCCGGCTTCATGTTGATGTAGATGACGCGCGTCAGTGCGCCTATCTGTGGAGCCGCGATGCCTCGTCCGAATCCGTGCTCCTCGGAGAATGACCTGAGGGTGTCCTTGAGGTCGCTGACGAGGGCGGAGACGGACGCAGCCGTCGGCTCCGCGACCGGCGTGCACAGCTCTCCCAGAAAGGAGTTGCCCAGCTCGATGATCTCCTGAACCGCCATGGCCGTTCCCTCCGCACTCGCGGCGCCGGGGGCGTCGCGGACTCAGGCCAATGATGTTTCATCATACACCCGCGAATCTGGAATCCACAAGCCCGACGCGCGGGGCGCCGGGTGCCGCGCCGGGCTCCGGGAACGCGCCGTTTGCCGCCGGGTCCGACCTCGACCGAGCGGCCCGGCCCGACCTCGCCTTTCGGGTTGACTTGGCCATGGACGCGGGCTAGACTCCGGAAATGTGGAGCATGCCGAAGTGGTGGAATTGGTAGACGCGCTGCGTTCAGGGCGCAGTGGGGCTAGTCCCTGTGGGGGTTCGAGTCCCCCCTTCG
>JBDRTQ010000434.1:0-3933 GCA_043823885.1 Candidatus Eiseniibacteriota bacterium
TAGGGGAGACTCCCATCGAGATGACCGTGCTGCCGCGGGCGTTCAGGGTGATCGTCCCAAGGGGTTGACCGCCCGGTCGCAAGCGTGTTACACAACTTACAGAGTCCACCGTCCCATGCCGCGCACTCACTGACGGAGTCCGCTGTTGGTCGACCACGCAAATCGCTCCGACACGAACACATGCACCGAGGAGAGCCGCGAGCGACGCCGGCTTCCTCGCAACGTCTGGGTCGTGACGGCCACGAGCTTCCTGATGGACATCTCTTCTGAGATGCTCCTGAACCTGCTCCCGCTCTTCCTGTTCAATGTGCTCGGGGTCAGGACCGCGGCCATAGGCGCGATCGAGGGGGTCGCGGAGTCTACGGCGAGCCTGCTCAAGATGTTCTCGGGATGGCTCTCCGACAGGCTCGGCACCCGGAAGAGACTTGCGGTACTGGGATACGCGGTCTCGACCGTCGTCAAGCCGTTCCTCTACCTCGCCACGACGTGGGGCGCGGTGCTCGCGGTGCGTTTCGGCGACCGTGTGGGGAAGGGGATACGGACGGCTCCCCGCGACGCGCTCGTGGCCGACAGCGTGGATGAGTGTCAGCGGGGTATCGCGTTCGGCCTGCATCGCGCCGGCGACACGGCCGGGGCCGTCGTGGGGATCGGGATAGCGCTGCTCATTCTGCTGGCGACCCAGCGCGGAGCCGTGGAACTGAGCCGCTCTTCCTTCCAGCTGATCGTTCTGGCGAGCATGGTGCCGGCCGCCCTGGCGGTGCTGGTGCTCGCGCTCGGGGCGAGGGAAACGAAGGTCGAGGGGCCGAGAACGAGGCCGCCGAAACTGACGCTCGCCGGGTTCGACAGGCGGTTCCGGTTCTTCCTCGTCGTCATCGTCCTCTTCACGCTCGGCAACTCGTCGGACGCTTTCCTGATACTGCGAGCGCAGCACGCGGGACTGACGGTCCCCGGAGTTCTGGGGATGATGCTCACGTTCAATCTGGTCTACGCCGTGGTCTCCAGTCCGGCGGGGGCCCTCTCCGACAGATTCGGCCGGCGCAGATTCCTGGTCGGCGGGTGGTTGCTCTACGCGGTCGTGTACCTCGGGTTCGCGAGGGCATCGGCCGGGTGGCACACCTGGGCGCTCATGGCAGTGTACGGGGTCTACTACGGAATGACTCACGGGGTCGCGAAGGCCTACGTGGCCGACCTTGTCCCTGCAGAGCGGAGGGGCACCGCATACGGCGTCTACAGCGCGGCCGTCGGCGTGACGGCTCTGCCGGCGAGTGTCATCGCCGGAGTGCTGTGGCAGGGTGTTGGGGGATGGCGCGGGGTGGGACCGGGCGCGCCGTTCGTGTTCGGGGCCGTGCTGGCTCTCGCCGCCGCGCTCATGCTGGCGCTGCTACCCGGGGGGTCTTCCCGCTCCTCGGCTAGTGCCTGACGTACTCTATCATCAGACTTCCGAGGTGTGTGTTGTCCCGGATGCCGCCCAGCGCGGCGCTGCCCGGGCCGAAGGCCAGGACCGGCACCATGCTCGCGGAGTGGTCACCGGACCCGAAGTGTGGACGCGTGACTTCGTGCCGCTCCAGTGAGCCGTCGAGCACCGCGTATGCGCCGGTCTCGTGATCGGCGGTGACGATCACTAGCGTGTTCCCGTCGCGCTCCGCGAAGTCCATCGCCACGCCGACGGCCGCGTCGAAATCCGCCATCTCGCCCATCAGCCACTCGTGCTCGTTCTCGTGTGCCGCCCAGTCTATCTGGGAGCCCTCCATCATCACGAAGAAGCCGTCCTCGTCGCGCGACAGGATCCCGAGCGCACTTTCCGCCATCTCGGCGAGTGACGGCTCGCGGGAGGCGAAGGTCGGCGGGTGTCCCGGATAGAACAGAGCGGCAGCCGCGTCCGTTTCCGGGAGGTTCCTGAACTCCGCCGTGGTGAGCGCTACGGGCATGCGCCGGCGCAGTTCGTTCAGCAGGTTCCGGCCGTCCTTGCGGACGCCGCCCGGCTCCCTGTCCGGGAGGAAGAACGACCAGCCGCCTCCGAACAGCACATCGACTCCGCTCCCTGCCATCTGCAGGGCGATCTCTTCATCCTGCTCACGGTCGTCGACGTGCGCCGCGAACACAGCGGGCGTAGCGTGCGTGACGGAGCACGTGGCGACCAGGCCCGTTGCCATGCCCTGGTCCTCGGCGTACTCGAGCACTGTCCTGAGAGGCTTCCTGTCGGGCGACACTGATATGGCGCCGTTGTAGGACTTGTGTCCGGTGGCGAGCGCGGTCCCGCTGGCCGCCGAGTCAGTGACGAGCCTGTTGCTGGCGAACGTCGTCACGAATCCCCCGACGGGAAGCCGTTCCATATTGAGCGTTCCGAGTTCGATCCTGGCGGCGGTGACCTGGCTGACGCCCATCCCGTCACCGATCATCAGGATGATGTTCCTGGGGGGCGCGACCCGCTGTCCGTCGCTTACCGTCATGGCGGGAGCGTTGACGATGAACGCGCAGCCTTGAAGGAGGACCGCGGCGGTGACGGCGAGTCCGACGGCGAGCAGGGTCACTCGTGCCGTCACTTGCGTGCGAAACATTCTGGTGGGATGTGTCACGGTGGAGGTCCCCTGCTTGTGAGAGCCGCCGAGGGAGCCGCTCTCCTGTCCGACCCTGGAATTCACGCGTCCGCGATCCTCGCGCACGCGTCAGAGTCTATTCCAGACGGCGTGGTTCCTCAAGGGGCCTGCCGGGCTATTTCCCGCTCTTCGCCTTCCTGCGGGCCTCGACGATCTCCTCGGCGAGTGCGAAAGGCACTGCCTCGTAATGTTCGAAGTGCATCGTGAATTCGCCTCGCCCGCTCGTGGCGTTGCGGATCTCGGAGGAGTATCCGAACATTTCCGCAAGCGGCACTCGGGCGCGAATGATGCTCGTCTTTCCCCGCAGCTCCATGTCGACGATCTGACCGCGCTTGCTGCAGAGGCTGCCGGTGATGGCGCCGGTGTGTTCCTCGGGTGCCGTGACCTCGACGCTCATGACGGGCTCGAGCAGCTCGAGACCCGCCTTCCTGCACGCGTCGCGGAAGGCCTGCCTTCCGCACGTCCTGAACGCCATCTCGGACGAGTCGACGTCGTGCGCCGAACCGTCGAGCAACACCACGAACACGTCCACCATCGGGAAGCCCGCGTAGGGGCCCTCGGCCATCGCGTCGACGACGCCGCGCTCGACGGCCGGAATGTACTCCTTGGGGATGTTCCCACCCGTCACGCGGTCCTCGAAATGGAGGCCGGAGCCCGGCTCCGCCGGTCGCACCTCTATCTTCACGTGGGCGTACTGGCCGTGGCCGCCGGTCTGCTTGATGTGCTTGTGCACGTGCTCGACCGACCCGACGACCGTCTCGCGGTAGGCCACCTGCGGCTTGCCAACCTGCGTGCTCACGTTGAACTCGCGCTTGAGGCGGTCGACGATTATCTCGAGATGAAGCTCGCCCATGCCGGAGATGACCACGTCGCCCGTCTCCTGATTCGCCGCGACGGTGAACGTCGGGTCTTCCTCGGCCAGTCTGATGAGCGCCTTGGACAGGTTGTCACGGTCGGTCCTGCTCTCAGGCGTGACGGCAAGGCCGATAACGGGCGTCGGGAACTCGATGGACTCGAGCACTATCAGGTGCTTCTCATTGCAGATCGTGTCACCGGTGCGCGTCTCGCCCAATCCCACTACGGCCCCGACCTCGCCCGCGTGCAGCGTGTCAACGGCCTGACGGTTGTCGGCGTGCATCTCGAACAGGCGCCCCACACGCTGTTTCTTCTCCCGCGTAGAGTTGTAGACGACCTCGCCGGCGTTGAGCGTTCCGGAGTAGATGCGGACGTAGGTCAGCTTCCCCATGTGCTTGTCCGCCTGGATCTTGAACGCGATGGCCGCGAGAGGGGCGTCGTCGCGGGGGCGTCGCAGTATGTCCGCGTTGCTCTCCTGCTG
>JBDRTQ010000435.1:0-6790 GCA_043823885.1 Candidatus Eiseniibacteriota bacterium
CTCGAGAACCAGCAATGCGGCCTCGAGGATCGTCATGAAATATCGCGTGACGTCCGGGTGAGTGACCGTCACGGGTCCGCCCAGGCGAACCTGCTGGCGGAACATCGGGACGACGCTGCCCCGGCTCCCCAGGACGTTCCCGAAGCGCACGGCGATGAGCTTGGTGCGGCATCCCTCCGCCGTCTTGCGGAGCATCGTAAGCTCGGCGAGCCGCTTGGAGGCGCCCATGACCCCCCGCGGGCGCACAGCCTTGTCCGTGGAGAGCATCACGAGCCTGTCGACGCCGTACCGCGACGCGGTCTCGATGAGCCTCCGTGTTCCCGTGACGTTGTTCTTGATCGCCTCGTCGGGGAAGAACTCCATGAGGTGAACGTGCTTGTGAGCGGCGGCGTGGAACACGATCTCGGGATGATGCTCGGCGAAGACCTTCTCCAGTGCGACCTCGTCCGTGACGCTGCCGATGATCGGAACCCGGTTGACATGCGGGAAATGGGTCGCAAGCTCTCTGTCTATCTCGTAGACGCTGTTCTCTCCCCTTCCCATCAGGAGCACCTTGGCGGGACGGAATCCGGAGACGAGCCTGACGAGCTCGGACCCGATCGAGCCGCCGGCGCCCGTGATCAGGACGACGCGGCCCTCGATGTACTCGGTCATCTTCTCTTCGTTGAGCGCGACCGTCTCACGGCCCAGCAGGTCCTCGAGTACGAGTTCCCTGATCTGACTGATCTGAACGTCGCCGAGGATGATCTCCCACACGCCCGGCACGATCTTGAAGGAGCACCCGGCCTCCTCGCACAGCCTGACCACCTCGCGGATCGTGTGGCCGGAGGCCGAGGGTATCGCGATGACCACTTCGTGCATGTTGTGACCGGCCACCACGGCCCCGAGACTCGCGATCGTGCCGAGCACCGGAGCGCCGGCGACGGTCTGGCCCTGCTTCGCCGGGTCGTCGTCCAGGAACCCCACGACCACGTAGCCCTGCTCGGGTCGTGCCGCCATTTCAGTCGCGGCCATCCTGCCGGCCGCGCCGGCGCCGACCACGAGCGTGCGCACCCTGTTGTCCTGTTGGCTCATCTTCTACCTTATGATCGCGACCTTCGTGAAGAGCTGCTCTCCGGAGGGAGTGACGACCCTCACGATGTACACTCCACTCGCCACTTCGTTCAGATCGGAGTCCAGGGAATCCCAGAGAAAGGGCTCGCGACCCGCGTCGAGCTTGCGAACACGCTGGCCCGTGATGTCGAAGATCTCCACGGTGGAGCCGTCCGGAGCGCCGAGGATCTTCACGTTCTTCTCGGGCGCCTCGCTTTCCTCCCACGGATTCGGATAGACGAACACGCTCGGCTCGGGACCGAAACCGGACTCGAGGACGTTGAGAGTCGTCTCGCCGGTGCCGGTGTTCTCCGAGACCGCCCAAACCGTACCGCCAGCCTGGTCGACCGCTATCAGGGTGACGTCGTCGTCCTCCAGCCCGCCGGAGAAGGCCGTGTAGGTCTCGAGAACCTCGCCGCTTCTGTAGAGCATGGCGACGCCCTCGTCCGTCGCGATCCAGATGTGGCCCTGCGCGTCGCCGTCTATCGCGTTGACGCGGAACCCCGGGATCCCGTCGATGTCGGTCCAGGTGTCGGTCGACGGGTCGAGAACGGCGAGCCCGCCGTCCGCGCCCACCCACACCCGGCCGTCATGACCCACGTAGACCGCTCGGACGGCGTTGCTGGGAAGCCCCAGCGCGTCGCTGTAGTGGACCATGGTGTCGTCATCGTACGTCTGGTAGTCCCCGAACCCCCACACGTCTATCCCCGCCTGCGCATAGACGATCCACAGCCTGTCCTGATGGTCGATAGCGAGCGCCCTGACGTCCCTCGTGAAGAAGGGAGAAGCGCTGTCACCGCGGTCGTAGGCGAGCCACTCGTCGTCCGATGTCGTGTCCGGGTCGTTCTCGATCAGGAGCTCGAGATTGGAAGGCTGGTCGAAATTCTCGTCGCGCATGCCGAACCACATGTTGCCGTCGCCGTCCTCCACCATCGAGAAGACGCGCGGGCAGTTCAGCTGGGGCGGAGAGCTGTAGTAGGTCCACGTGTCGTCGGTCTTGTCCGTGAACGTCCCTCCGTCGTCGAGGCGGTCCACGGTCGGCGCTCCGTCCTTCGATGTCCACTTGTCACCGTTCGCGTCGATGAGGATCGTGTTGTGGAACGCGTTGCTTCTGAGCCCGCCGTCGGCCGCCGTGTGCAGGACCCACGTCGACCCGTCGAACGCCATCAGCCCGTCGAATTGCGTGGAGAGCCACAGCGTCCCCCCGTCCATCGTTACATCCGTGATGTAGGGAAGCTCCACCCCGGGTCCGTCCGGGAGGGTCACCTGTCCCCACTCCTGGGCGTTTGCCCCCGAAGCCGTCACGAGCGCGGCCACGATTCCCACCAGCAGTAGTGTTCTCATGGTGCAACTCCTTCACCGTAGGGCCGGGACCTGCTCAGGCGCCGTCCCGGCGGGCGGACGCGTCCGACGTTCTCGACTCGTCGGGCAAGCCTTCGTCCGAAGACACATCGGCCCATCCGAGCAGACACTGCATGAACCATCTCATCACGATCTTGACGTCCCCGCTCAGCGACCAGTTCTGCACGTAGTAGGCGTCGAGGGCAGTGAGTTCGTCGTGTGAACTCGCGGCCTCCGCCGCCGAGACCTGGGAGAGGCCGGTCAGGCCGGGGCGCGCGTCGAATCTCAGGCGTTCCCGCAGGCTGAGCGTCTCCAGATCGACCGGAGCGACGGCTCGTGGTCCGACGAAGCTCATCTCCCCCTTGAGGACGTTGGTGACCGCCGGGAACAGGGAGAACCCGTGTCGGAGGACGAAGCGTCTGAGCGCCGACGGTTCGTCGTCCGGGTTCAGGGCGTACATGTCGAACGTCTCTCCCCCGAGGCCCGCTCTGGCGACTGTCGAGAACGGCCAGCTTCTCCTGCCGATGAGGGTCACGATAGACGCAACGAACAGGAGCGGAGACCAGACCGCGAGCAGCATCGCGGCCCCCGCAACGTCCAGCGCCCGCTTGGTCGCGGCGCCCGCCCGCAGCAGCGCTTCGCGCTCGAACGCGACCACCGGGAGATCGAGGAACTCCTCCACTTTCGCTCTCTGTGTGAGAATGGCCGTCATCCCCGAGACCATCTTGACGTCGACGGCGCTCCTCCTCGCCTTGAGCAGGAAGTCGGCGATCCTCTCGTGGGACACGTCGGGATCGGCGAAGATCACCTCGCCGATCCGGTGCTTCTCGATGAGTTCCGGCAGGTCTTCGAGACGGCCGATCACCGGGAAGCCCGGCGGCCTGTCACCGCCGTTGCTGGAGACGAGGCCCGCGAGGTCGTAGCCCAGAGCGGAATGCTGCAGCAGGCGCTCCGCCACGCGACGGGCCGTCTCGCCAGTGCCCACCACCGCCGCTCTGGTCAGGTCGAACCGCCCGGCTCGTACCATGCTGTGGAGCTTCCTGAGCCACATGCGCAGGACGACGGTCAGGACCACCGCAAGGACGCAGAACGCGCCGACAAGCACGCGCGAGTAGACCGTCTGCGACGTGAGGTACGTGCTCGCCATCAGGATTATGGCGGACACGACGGTCGCCCGGAAGACGCGCATGGCTACATCGGACGCCCTCTCCCTCTCTATGGTGGCGCCGTAGAGGCCGAAGAAGGCGAACGAGAACACCAACACCAGGTTGGCGAACACAAGGAACGCGCCGTAGACGGACACGCCGAACATCGGCTTCTCGAGAAGCCCGCGCAGACTGGACCTGAGAACGTACGCGAGCGCAAAGCCGCCGTTGATGGCGACGAGGTCCGAGACAAGCAGCACCGAGTTTGTCAGCACGAGCCTGTACTTCTTCAACCCGTAGATCGCCTTCCCCCACTTCTCGTAGAAGTGGATCATGGAGAGGCCGTGAGCGATGAGCTGCTTCGACAGTCCCGGGCGCGCGCTCTCACGAGCGTAGCGGTGCCGCATGACCGAGTCGGCCACGTACCAGACCTTCCAGCCGCTCTGCCACACCCTGTAGCACCAGTCCACGTCCTCGAAGTAGAGGAAGAAGCGCTCGTCCATGCCCCCGAAGTCCGCCAGCGCGGCCTTCCGCACGATCATGCAGGCCCCGAGGACCCAATCGACCTCCCTCGATTGCTCGTGATCGAAGTCGAGCATGAGGTAGTTCGAGATCGTGCGTCCATTCCTGAAGAGCCTCCCTAGCGGTGTCCTCCGGAGCACGAGCGTCCAGAACGTGTAGAACCGCCTGCACGAGTGCTGCAGCGAGCCGTCCGAATTGAGCAGCTTCGAGCCGGCTATTGCCACATCGGGGCGCTCGTCCATGAAGGAAACGAGCCGGTCGAGCGCGCCGGGAAGGACCACGATGTCCGGATTGAGGACGAGGACGTAGCCCGCGCGCGCCTCGGCGATGCCCTGATTGACCGCTCTGGAGTATCCGAGGTTCCTGCCGTTGGCCACGACCCGGACCTCGGGGTGCTCCCGCTCGAGGAACTCGACCGTTCCGTCCGCCGACGCGTTGTCGACGACCACCGTCTCGATGCGCGCGGTCCCGCCCGAATCGCGCACGGACGCCAGACACCCGCCCAGCTCCGCCATGCTGTTGTAGCCGACGATGACGATCGAGAGGTCGGGACCCGGAGGCCGGACTACGGCCTCTTGAGGATCCTCTCGAGTCTCAGGCGCCAGACCAACCACATTGCCTCCCACACGATTCGCCTGGACATCTTCGACGTGCCGGCGTGTCGGTCAACGAACACGATGGGTATCTCGACCATCGAGAAGCCCTTCCTCCAGCTCCTGAAGTTGACCTCGATCTGAAACGAGTACCCGTCCGACCTGATGGTGTTGAGTTCGATCTCCGCCAGCACCTTGCGGTGGAAACACTTGAAACCACCGGTCGAGTCGCGGAGCGGCAGTCCCGTGATGATGTGAGTGTACACGTTGGCGAAGTAGCTCAGGAACAGCCGCCGGAGCGGCCAGTTGACCACGTTGGCGCCGGTGATGTACCGCGAACCGAGAACGACGTCGTAATCGGCGGCCTGCTTCACCAGATCCGGGATCACATCGGGGTCGTGTGAGAAGTCGGCGTCCATCTGGATGATGAGCTCGGCCTCCGTCGCCTCAAGGATATGCGTGAACGCATGGACGTAGGCGGAGCCGAGGCCCATCTTCCCCTGCCGGTGCAGCACGTGGACGCGCGGGTCCTCCGCGGCGACCGAGTCGGCGTAGTCGCCCGTACCGTCCGGTGAGCCGTCGTCGACGACCAGAAGCTCGATGTCCGGACTCTGCCCCAGCACGCGGGGTATCAGCTGCTGGAGGTTTGCCCTCTCGTTGTAGGTGGGCACTACCACCGTGATCTTCATGCAGGGGCTCCCCTATCTCGTGCTCGTACCGGCCAGACCAGAAGCCCCACCAGAGCCACGAGCGCAAGGAGGCTGATGAAGAGGCCGAGTCGCAGGTTGGACGGGACGTAGCTCATCACCACGGTATGCTCACCGGGCGTGAGGTACACGGATCTCAAGGCGTAGTCGGTTCGATAGATGGTCGTCTCGGCGCCGTCAACGGACGCCTTCCAGCCCGGCGGATAGTATACCTCCGAAAAGACGAGAAGACAAGGTTGCCGGATGCTGACGCGCACGCGGATCTCGCCCGGTTCGTATGATACGAGTTCGGCGACGCTTCCCTCGGTGCCGAACACGGGGCCGGGTAGTTCATCCGTCACTATCGCCGTCAGCGCCGGATTGAAGCTGTCGACGTTCAGCTCGGCCAGCACCATGCGATCGTGCGCGACGCGCTTGGCCGCGCCGACCAGGAAGACCCTTGGCAGTACGGTGAGATTCTCGTGTACCCCCGGACCAACCCGGACGAACGCCGGGTGGTTGAGCTCTTCGGGGCCGACCACGTACTTGACGTTGAGCAGGGCCAGGAGCTTCAGGTTGCTCAGGCCCACCTTGTTCAGAAGGTCGTCGGTGACCGCCAGCTTGGCCGGGTGGTAGCCCCCGATGGACTCGATGCGGTGGTACATCCATGAGTTCGACGAGAACTCGCGGTCGACGGGGGCGATCCTGAACACGCCCTCCTGCTGTTTCAGGAACGACACCGCCGGCGACTCGCGGTAGTAGGAGTCGAGCGGCCTCATCTTCTCGGGCTTCATGAATCTCGCGTTGACTACACCTACGTCCCAGACGACCAGTCCAAGGAGCAGCGCGAAGACAAGCGGCCGCTGCAGCTTGCGCGTTCCCGCGACGTAGATGGCCACTCCGGACGCCGCCGCGAAGGCGAGCAGAATGCCCGCGTCCTTGAATGCGAGCGTGGCTGCGGTCGTGCCGAGCCCGCGGATCTGGGCCACCTGAGCGCCGACGTGCTTGACCAGCAGAGCCGTGGTCGCCGCCGACCCTATCGTGCCCCTCGCGGCCATCACGATGAGCGCGACCGCGCCTCCGAGCGCGGCGCAACCCACGGCCCACCGCACCATGTTCTCCTTGCGATGCTCGATCTCTCTCAGTAGCAGGGACGCGCCATAGCCGGCGAGCGCGGCCAACGAGAACTGGGCCAGTATCAGCGACATCGCCGGCACCCTGAAGCGCCGGAAGCCCGGCAGTACCTGGTAGATGAACCTGTAGACCGGTCCGAGATGCCGCCCGAACGCCATGAAAATCCCGACGGCCACGAGCACAAGGAGGAACCCGACGCTGCGGTCCCGCCTGCGAATGAGCGCGACCGCCGCGAGAGACAGGACCACGTAGCCCACGTAGTAAGAGACCTGCTGGA
>JBDRTQ010000436.1:0-19279 GCA_043823885.1 Candidatus Eiseniibacteriota bacterium
CGGGGCGCAGTACGCCGCCGTCATCTCAGCCGTGTGTCACGCGGACGATCCCATAGCGGCCCTCGACGCGATCCAATCGCAGATCGGCCCGCTAACCCGCCCACCGACCGAGAAGGCAGGAAGGGCATGAGCGAGACATACGACATGGACGCCCAGGCGAACCACGAGGGACTGAAATTCTGTCCGAGGTGCGCGACCGAACTCGAGGAGCGTGAGATCCGCGGGCGCCGCCGCCTGACCTGCCCCGACTGCTCGTACATCTTCTACCTGAGTCCGGCAGCCGTGACGTGCGTGCTCGCCGAGCACGACGGACGCATCCTCTTCGTGCTGCGCAAGTACGAGCCCGGCAAGGGCAAGTGGTGCCTCCCGGCCGGTTTCGTGGAGCCCGGCGAGCAACCGGACGAGAGCGCGGTTCGGGAGACGAAGGAGGAGACTGGGCTTGTTGTTTCGATCACCGGCATTTAAGACGCGTGGGCGACGTACGAAGACCCCAGGACGCCCGTCATAAGTCTGGCGTTCACGGCGAGGATCACGGGCGGCGACCTGGTCGCGGGAGACGACGCGGAAGAGGCGCGCTTCTTCGACATGGACGAACCTCCGGAACCGATAGCGTTCGAAGACCACAGGCGGATAGTCAGAACCTACACAGAGAAGAGAAGACAACGGAGCTAGGAGGAAGACCCATGCCTAAAGAGAGACTCCCCAAGCTGGGCAAAGCGACGCCGCAGTTCTTCGACGAGGTCATATTCCCGCGCCTCGGGGCGAAGGACGATTCCGTGGTGGTGGGCCCGACGCACGGCGTAGACTTCGGTGCTATCACCATCGGGGACCGGACGGTGGTCCTATCGACGGACCCGTTCTTCATCGCTCCCTCGCTGGGCTGGGAACGTGCGGCGTGGTTCGCGCTCCACATCGTCGCTAGCGACGTCGCGGTCAGCGGGATCCCGCCCCGCTACCTGGCGGTCGATCTGAATCTCCCCCCCGAGATGGAGGAGTCTTCGCTCGTGACCGTCTGGGAGACGATCCACGCAGAGGCCAAGCGCCTCGGTATCGCCGTCGTCACCGGGCACACGGCCCGGTACGCCGGCTGCAGCTTCCCGATGGTCGGCGGTGCGACGGTGTTCGGCGTGGGGGCCAGCGATGACCTGATCGACCCCAGGAAGGCCTCGGTCGGCGACAGGATCATCATCACGAAGGGACCCGCCGTCGAGACGACGGGACTGATGTCGGTGCAGTTCCCCGAGTTCATCACGGAGCGATTCGACGAGCGGACGACCAAGGAGGCCCAGAGCGTCTTCTATCAGATGTCGGTGATCGAGGACGCGGCGATCTGTGCAAGGGTCGGCGGAGTGACCGCCATGCACGACGCGACCGAGTGCGGGATCTGGGGCGCGCTCTTCGAGATGGCGCGCGCGTCCGGGAAGGGACTCGTGGTCGAGAAGTGCAGCATCGTCACCCAGGACGTCGTGCTCAAGACCTGCGAGGTCTTCGACATCGACCCGTACAAGTCGATCAGCGAGGGGACGCTCGTCGCCGCCGTCAAGCCGGACCGTGCGGAGGAGATACTGGGCGCCCTGGACGACGCGGGCATTCCGGCGTCAGTCGTCGGGAAGTTCACGGAACCGGGCTCGGGCGTCGTCGTCATCGACGAGCGCGGCCGGCATCCTCTCGTGCACCCGGAGATCGATCCCTTCTGGGGCAAGTTCGAGGAGTACCTCGGGAAGCAGGCCGCGCGACAGGCGTGAGAGTTGCGGGCACTCGGCGCGCGCCGATGAGCGGATGGCGCCGCACCCGCACGCGCCGGCGAAGGGAGAGCGTGAGTCATGTCACCGGAAGCACAACAGGCGGTCGCCGGAGACTTCCTCCTTCTGGCCGCGCTGCACCACCTGGCCATCGCGGTCGTCGCGGTCCTGTTCTGGATCAGGCGGAGGTCGATGGAGAGAACGGTCGCCGTCTACCTGGCTCTCGCCTTCGGGACGACGGCGGTCGCGCTCGCCACCCACGCGCCTGCGAGGGTCGCGTCCTCGCTCGCTGCCGCGCTGTCGTTGCTCTGGGTCCTTGAGGTCGCTCGCCCTCGGAACGTGCTGTCGTTCCGTCGCGCTCCGCGCGTTCGTCTGTGGTCCATGGTCGCCGCCGCGCTTTTCGCGTTGCTCTACCCCGGCTACTCGGGAGAGCTTCCGGCGTTCGTCTTCTCACCTCTCGGCGTTACGCTTCCTCCAACGCTCCTCATCGCGCTCGCCGTGATGAACCTGGCCGCCCCCGGAACGAACCGCCGGCTCCACTGGTCGCTCACGGCCGTCGGGTTGTTCGCAGGGGTCAACGGCCTCCTCGCGGAGGGCTGGATACACGTCCCGCTCGTCGCGGCATCGGTCTACGCGGTTCCGCTGCTGCTCGGGAGGGCCGTGCTCAGGGGGGATCCGGGCGAGATCGACGCGACCAGCGTTCGCGCTGTACACGACCGAATGCACAAGCGGCGAGTCCTCTTGTCGAGGCCTCGCCGCTCTTCTGTTCGGAAGCTCGATGTCCGCGGACGCAGGAAGTAGACCGCGCCAGCGAGCATCAGGTCTCCGGCGCTCCTGCTAATCCTCGCCGCGAATCAGACACTCATCGAACATCGGTTTCATCATCTTCTGGAACTCCTCAAGACGCTCCAGGTTGTACGGAGTTTCATTGAGGAAGGCCGGGTCGAGCGTGTCGCGCGGCACGTAGTTCTGAATGACGAAGCGCCTCGCCCCCTTGATCTGCTCAGCCACGCGCTTCAGGTCCGTAGCGCGGTGAAGGGCAGGCACGACCGTCATCCGGAATTCGTAATCGACCCTGCCCTCCATGAGGAGGTCGATACTGTCGCGGACCCTGTCGAAGGTGCGCCTGTCAGTGATCCCGGCGCTCCGCGAGTACGCGTCGAAGTCGAGAGGAGCCTTGACGTCCATGGCGACGTAGTCGAGCAGCTCCTCCTGTATCAGCGACTCGAGCAGGTCCGGGAAGGACCCGTTCGTGTCGAGCTTGACGCGCACACCAACATCTCGCAGCTGCTTCAGGAAGCCCCCGACGTTACTGTGGGTGCAGGGCTCGCCGCCGGTGACGACGACGCCGTCGATGAAATCATTGTGCTCGCGAACGTAGTCAAGGATCTCATCGACGGGTATTGACTCGTACTGATCCGGGAGCAGAACCAGCCCGGAGTTGTGACAGTACGGACACCTGAAATTGCAGCCCGAGAGGTAGACCGTCGTGGCGACCATTCCGTCCCAATCCACCAAGGACATCCGGTCGAACCCCTTGACCGCATCCTTCACTGACACCCCCTCTCAAGTTACCGCTTATAGTACAGTGTTTCGCCGTGCCACACAACCGATAAGACCTCCTTTTCTACGAGTTCGTTCAGCAACCTGGCAGCGGCCGCCTGGCTCGTGCCTGTCGCGCGCGCGACATCGATGGCGGTGACCGGACGGCGTCCCGCCATCGCGACGACAACCGCTGACGCATCACTCACGGCCGTCGACTGAGACGGCCCCGCCGGGATTGCGATGACCTCGGCCGCGGGACCGAGACGTTCCGCTATCTCATGCAGCCGCTCCGGTGAGAGAGCGCGGGCGTGCGGCGCCGCAGGGGGCCTGATCACGGTGTTCACGTGGACCTTGTCCGGTTTGACGTCATCTATGATTCCGGCGATGCGCTCGACCTCACCGGAATCGTCGTTGATCCCCTCGACGAACAGGACCTCGAGCCAGATCTTCCCGCTGTATTCGCGGGCGAAAGAGACGAGCCCATCAGCGATTGCGGCGGGGTCGAGAGATTCGTGGGGACGGTTGACCGCGTCGAAGGCGGCCCTCGAGACGGCATCGAGCGAGGGAACGACCACGTCCGCTCGGGCGAGAGCGGACCGCACATCGGGGTCGGTGAGCAGCGTTCCGTTGGTGAGGACGGCCACCGGAACGTCGGTCATTGCTTTGATCCCGTCTATGAGCGTGCCGATGTCAGAGTTGAGCGTGGGCTCGCCCGATCCCGAGATCGTGATGAAATCCAGGTCGGGATGCTCCGCCAGCCGGGCTCCCAGTTCCTCCAGTATCCCGTCGACGGAAACGAACGGCCGGCGGGTCACGGTGCGGTCGGTGGTCGGACCAAGCTCGCAGTAGACGCAGTCCAGCGTGCACGTCTTCGGGACGACGGGGTCCACCCCGAGCGAGAAGCCGAGCCTTCGTGACGGGACAGGTCCGAACACGTGCTTCAATGCAGTCCTCCTCATCAGGGAATGCGCCTGCGCCGTGCGGCGCCGTCAGCGCGAACTCATCTGTCGTCCACCGACACGAAGTGGTTGACGAGCGCGCTGCCGTGCCCCATTCCGAGTGACTCCGCGATGGCGCGCGTCACGAACGATTTCGCCCTGACCACCGCGTCCGTCAGCTCGAGCCCGAGCGCCAGCCCCGAGGCGAGGGCCGCCGACAGCGTGCACCCCGTCCCATGTATCTTGCCGCCCTCGATGCGTTCGACCGTGAAGCGGGTGATGCTCACTCCGTCGAACAGAATGTCGGTGGCGCTGCCCTCCATGTGTCCGGCCTTCACGAGCACGTTCCTCGCCCCCAGCGCGTGCACGGCCCTGGCGGCCTCTTCCATCGTCTCCAATGAGACTATCTTGACCCCGGAGAGGGTTTCCGCCTCCGGAACGTTGGGCGTTGCGAGAAAGGCCAAGGGAAGCAGCGCCGTCTTGAGCGCTCCGACCGCGTCGTCCTCTATCAGAGCCGCCCCTGACGTTGCTATCATCACGGGGTCGACGACCAGGTTCCGGATGCGATGGTGCGCGATGCGCTCGGCCACTGCCTCGATGATCGCGGCCGTTCCGAGCATGCCGGTCTTGGCCGCGTCCGCCCCGATGTCGACGATCACGGCGTCTATCTGACGCGCGACCAGATCGGGCGACAGGAACAGGCTGTCGGTCACGCCCAGTGTGTTCTGCGCTGTGACCGCCGTCAGGGCGGTGGTGCCATAAACGCCGAACGCGGACATCGTCTTGAGGTCGGCCTGTATCCCGGCGCCCCCGGACGAGTCGGACCCCGCGATGGTCAGCGCTGTCGGTACGGTCATCGCTCCTCCGTAAGACAAGGACTCCGAGCGGACGCTCACGATTCGGGTTGCCGAGGCCGTGCCCTGAATGGTATCTTTTTCGCTCGTGGTGCCGCGTGCGCCCGGACGCTCGGGCGCGCACCGCAGGAACTCATTCTAGCGGGAGGCGCCGCGGTCCTCAACGTCAATCTCTCTACTGCGCCCGCAGGTCCGCCGGACCCTCGGGACGCGTCCGACAGGGAGCTGGACATCGTGCGCATAGGTGAACACCCGATCCTCGATCTGCGGAAGGGCCCCCTCGTCGAGTTCGAACACGACGGACGCAGGCTCAATGGGCACGAGGGCGAGACCATCGCCGCGGCGCTCCATGCCGCGGGTGTGCGCGTTCTCAGGCACAGCATCAAGCTTGGCCGGCCCCGCGGGTTCTTCTGCGCCATCGGCAGATGCTCGTCGTGTCTCATGACCGTCGACGGTACTCCCAACGTAATGACCTGCGTCACTCCCCTCAAGGCGAACATGAGAGTCGAAACGCAGACAGGCAAGGGCGTCATTCCCGACGTGCGATTCCCCGAGGCGCAATCGGACCACGACTACCCCCGAGACCTGGGCAACGTCCCTCTCGCCATAGTGGGCGGCGGTCCGGCGGGTCTCTCGGCCGCCATCGCGGCGGGAAGGCTCGGGGTCGAGTGCGTCGTACTCGATGAGAACGCTGTGCCCGGCGGCCAGCTCATCAAGCAAACGCACATGTTCTTCGGATCGAAGGAACACCACGCGCGCGTGCGCGGGATAGACATCGGCGGCATCCTGATGAAGGAACTCGACGGCCTGCCCGTCAGGACCATGACGGACACGACCGTGCTGGGGCTCTACCCGGGCAGAGTGCTCGCGCTCCTGCGGAACGGAACGCTCCATCGCCTGACCGCCGACTCGGTGGTCCTGGCCACCGGCGCATCGGAGAACATGCTGGCGTTTCCCGACAGCGACCTGCCCGGCGTCTACGGCGCCGGCGCAGTTCAGACCCTGATGAACGTCGACGGCGTCGCCCCGGGGAAGAGAGTCCTCATGGTGGGCGCCGGGAACATCGGACTCATCGTCAGCTACCAGCTCCTCCAGGCCGGCGTGCAGGTCGCGGCCGTGGTCGAGGGGCTGCCGGAGATAGGCGGATACCACGTGCACGCGGCGAAGATACGCCGGGCCGGAGTGCCTATCCTGACGTCGCACACCGTTCTTCGCGCCGTGGGAACAGACCGCGTCGAGGGCGCCGTCGTCTCGAAGATCGACAGCGACTGGCGCCCCATCGAAGGAACTGAGGTCGAGTTCGACGTCGACACCATCTGCCTCGCGGTCGGGCTGACGCCCAACTGCGAACTGGCTTCGCAGCTCGGCTGCGAAGAAGCGTATGTTGCAGAACTTGGCGGCCGGGTTGCGATACACGACTCGGGCCTCGAGACGACGGTTCCCGGTGTGTTCGTGGCGGGCGACGCCTCCGGCATCGAGGAAGCATCCACTGCCATGCTCGAGGGGCAGCTCGCGGGCCTGTCGGCCGCAATGAGGCTCCTGCCTGACGCGAACGCCGTCGAACTGGCGCGGCTCAAGGCCGAGGTTGAAGAAGGGCTCCGCGCGCTCAGGGCAGGGCCTTTCGGCGAGCACCCCAGGACCGGCAAACAGAAGATGATAGAGCTGGCAGCCGTGCGCGGAGGTGTCTCGTGAGCCACCGATCTGACGGCATACTGGAGCGCGGGCAGATCGCCCCCCTCGTGCCGCCGGCCGGGAGGCTCCGGAAGGGGCCCGTCGCCATCATCGAGTGCGTCGAGAACATCCCCTGCAACCCCTGCGTGGGCGCGTGCCCGAAGGGCGCGATACGCATAGAGGGTGACATGAACGGCACGCCGTCTGTCGACTTCGGGACCTGCGACGGGTGCGGGCTGTGCATCAGCGCGTGCCCCGGGCTCGCGATATTCGTGGTCAGCCAGACCCCGGGGGCGGACACCGCGACGGTCTCGCTTCCATACGAGTACGTCCCCCTCCCCGCCGTCGGCGACACGGTCGTGACGCTGTCGAGGAGAGGCGATGTTCTGGGCGAGGGCACAGTCAAGCGGGTCCTGTCTGCCAAGGCGCTGGACCGGACTCCGATAGTTACGCTCGCGGTGCCCGCGGAGCACGCGATGGACGTGAGACACTTTCTGGCGAAGGACGTGACTGCATGAACCGCGACGTCATCATCTGCAGGTGCGAGGACATAACTCTCGGTGAGATCGCGGACGCGATCGACGCAGGGTTGACGACCACCGAGGAGATCAAGCGTATCCTCCGATGCGGGATGGGACCATGCCAGGGCCGGACGTGCTCCAGGCTCATCGCGCGCATGATCTCGGAGAGAACGGGAGCTGGTGTCGCCGGCGTGCCATACCCGGCCGTCCGACCGCCGACGAGGCCCGTCGAGATAGGGACGCTGGAGGAACGCGGCAGCGTGGCCATCAAGACCCTGACTGGAACCAGTGATGAAGAGTAGGGCCGAGTGCGTCATCATAGGAGGCGGAGTCGTCGGCACCGCCATCGCCTACTACCTGGCGAGGGCCGGCATGACCGACACCGTACTCGTCGAGGCGGACTATCTCTCGTGCGGAGCGACCGGCCGCTGCGGCGGAGGGATCCGCCAGCAATGGAGCACGGAGGCCAACACCCGGCTCGCCATCGAGAGCGTCAGGGAGTTCTCGACACTCGAGGACGAACTCGACGCCGACATCGAGTTCCTTCAGGGCGGCTATCTGGTCCTGGCCTACACGGACGAGGACGTCACTCAGTTCGAGAAGAACGTCGCGCTCCAGCAGGGGCTCGGCCTCAACGTGGTCACGCTTTCACCCGACGAGATCAAAGAACGCGTCGTCCCTCAGCTGAACACCGAAGGCGTCCGCATGGCGACCTACTGCCCGTCGGACGCGAGCGCCAACCCGTTCCTGACCACTCACGCGTACGCGAACGCCGCGCGCCGCCTCGGCGTCGAGATCGAACTCTTCACTCCCGTCATGAGCGTCCTCACGGAAGGCGGCAGGGTCACAGGCGTCGAGACCTCGAGGGGGACCATCAGTGCTCCGCTTGTGGTCAACGTCGCCGGCAGTCACTCGGTCCCGATCGCGAAGACCGCGGGCGTAGACCTCCCGATCACTCCGTGCCGCAGACAGATCCTGGTCACTGAGCCTCTTGAGCGGTTCTTCCACCCGATGATCATATCCTTCAGCTTCGGAATCTACTTCAGGCAGGTCAAGCACGGTGCGGTGATCGGAGGGTTCGGGGATCCGGACGAGCCCGCGGGCTTCAACCAGACGTCGAGCCTCGAGTTCCTCACGACCATGTCGTCGAAGCTGGCCTTCCTCATGCCGCGTCTGAGATCCGTGAAGGTCGTCAGACAGTGGGGCGGTCTCTACGATCTGACGCCGGACGCGCAGCCCATACTGGGAGAGACCGACGGCGTGGAGGGGTTCTTCCAGGCGAGCGGTTTCTCGGGGCACGGCTTCATGATCGCGCCCAAGGTGGCCACACTGGTCGCGCAGGCCGTGTCCGGTCAGGAGCCGGACCTCGACATCTCCCGTCTGAACGCGCGCAGGTTCACCGAGGGACCCGTAACGACGGACAAGTCGGTCGTCTGACGGGCGCGTCCTCCCACACATCCGGTGTCGGCGCCCCCGACACGACCGCCTCCCGCTCCGTCACTCCGTGACGAAGCGCCGTACCCAGTATGGCCGGACGACCGGACATGAGTGCATGACCGTGGGCCATCCGACGCTCTCGAGTTCGTCCCGGCCCGCCAGTTCCATCTCGAAGAACGAGTGGACGGCGCCGGCGTAGACGGTCTCGTTCCCACCCACATTCGCCGTGACGTAGATGATGTCCGGAGTGCCGACCGCGTTCTGCAGGAGACGACCGGTGTCCAGGTCCTCGTAGGCCACGGCCGACATCAGCACGCATCCGAGCTCACCCGGCCTGCGCGTGGTCTCGCCGCCGGCGAGACGCCCGAGGAGCCTCGAGTAATCGCTGAGCGCGGCCCCCGCTGCGCCCGGGTCGCCGGTCGCCAGGATCCCCTTGGAAGCCTGCTCGAGCAGAGTCAGGAAGTCGACGAACTCGGTGATGTGATCGTCGATGGCGTCGTCGAGAAGGTAGTGCTCCCACATGCGGTCTCTCAGGTTCTCGAGGAGTTCCCTCAGGCGCGAGTACAGCCCCGGGTAGGGCTCCACCAGTACGGGCACTCCCCCGCCGCCGGCCGGCGCACGAGCCGGCCTCGGGGACAAGACGACGTCCGCTGCCTGGTATCGGATACCGGCCCAGGCGGCGCTTCCGGTGGACAGCTCCTTGAAGCCCCACGCCGGGCTCGCAAGGAAGCCCGGGCCTCCGGCCGCGGGCGTGCGCTGGAGCTCCGACAGGCAGTACAACCAGCCCCAGTAGAGGTCGCGCGTCCAATCCCCGTACGTCTTGGTCTCGAGATCTCGCTCGATGGACTTGTAGCTCCTGCGATAGACGCTGTCATCGAACACGTCGCTCTCGTCGAGAAGCGAGCGGGCCGCGCTTGAACCCAGCAGCGCCATCATGTCAAGCGAGGTCGGAAGTGGCCTGTCCTCGGAACCCGCCAGGAGTCCGAAGTAGTCGGTGGCGGGAGGAAAGTCCCTCGGCAGGAATCTCATGCCACGCAGCTCGTGCGTCTGAACGTGAGTGGGGGCCATCTCGGAGACCCTGTCGACGAACACCACGAGCAGCGACTCGCTCGCCGTGGCGTCGCGCTCGAACTCGGGCCCGAAGACCTCGTCGGCCAGCTCCATGTAGTCGGCGACCGTCGGATCACCGGCTCCGCCGTAGTAGAAGGTCAGCGGGTAGTTGATGCGCTCCCACAACTCGAACCACTCCCCTGCCTCGCTCCCGAGAGCTCTGACAATGAGAAGCGCCTGCACCGTCAGCGTGTAGTCCTCCACGGGTCTCTCGGGCAGGGCGAACGCCATCCTGCTGTACCAGGTGAGAGCCCGGTAGTACCGTCCGAGACGCTCGTTCGCGGCGTAGTGGCCCGGGGCCACGTAGTGGGTGTAGTCCTCGCCCGGACCGATGACCTGATCGAGCGGTGTCGGGCCCATTATCGGCGAGATGACCACGCGGTCCGCGGCCTCGATGAGCTCGAGCTCGCGTTCGACGAGTCCCCTGACGGACTCGGGGGGAAAGTAGTCCGCGTCGAGCAGGCTTAGCCCGACAGCGAAGAAGGCGAGGTTCCGGCGAGCGGCGTCCTTGACCATCGGGTCGACCGCACGCAGGTAGTCGTACTCAAGGAGCCGCACCATCTCACGTGACAACTGCTGCAGCCTGTCGTAGAGATGGACCTCCTCTATGGTACGGAGTGTCCTGTCTATCAGAAGGTCGGTTACGCGAAGGACCGAGTCGGCCGTGATGAACACCGGCAGGTCGCGGTCCGCGAGAGAGGCGTACGCCTCCGGGAAATCCCCGCTTGCACCCGGCACCACAACGAAGCCCTGCTCCGAGAGCCGCGCGCGGGCCTCAGCGGTCAATCCGAGCTCATCGGGACCCGGCCCCTGAGACGCGGATGCCGCCGGGATCAAGGCGACGACAAGCAGGATCGCCAGGCAGGCTCTCGTACGCAGCCGTGAATGCAGCTCGCGAAGTGACGCCACGTCCGACCCCCTTCCGGAGTTCCACCGGCGCGGACCGGACTGCAAGCAGTTTCCCGTGCTCCGCGCCGCTGCGGAGCAGACGGAAACGTGTCGTCCATGCTCCGCGCGGTCATTGTTGCGGTCCGCGACTAGGGCGACAGCAGCCCCTCGGACGCAGTGATCCAGAACGCCTGCGGTCGCTCGTCGCCGATGCTCTCGAACTTGTGCGGAGCGCTGCCCTTGAATTGGATGCAGTCGCCCTCCGACAGCTCGAAGCTCTCGTCGCCGACGGTCACTCGGATCTTCCCGGTCGTCACGAGCAGGATCTCCTCGCCCTGGTGAACCGGACCGGAGACCTCCCCATCGGACAGTCCCTGGAACTGGACGACGCGCAGTCGCCCGGCGGGAATGCCCTTCGTGAGAAAGTCCACGTTCGCGATGCTCTTGTCGCCCTCCGTGATCGTCCGGTGCGGTCGCTCGTGCCGACGAACTATCGACACGGTGGGTAGCTCGTCCTCCTCAACGAAATACGTCGCGGACTTGCCGAGCGCTCTGGCGATTCGCAGTAGCGCCCCGACCGTCGGCGAGGTCCTGCCACGCTCGATCTCCGAGATGTGCGTGGGCGACATGCCCGAGGAGTCCGCTACTTGCTTGAGAGTCATGCTCTTCGCCAGGCGCTCCAGCTTGACTCGTCTGCCGAGTTCAGCCTTGTCCAACATGGTTCACCCCTCCTTCTCCCGACAACCCGATACGACCCCAACCGCCCCTTGTGCGAGGTGTGTACTCAGACGTGGCACGGTAAGGCCAGCGTTGAATCAGTACTACCTGGCCAATCTGACCCGTGACGGATCCTGTCCCTAGAGTCTGCCGCTCCGCGACATCGCTGCTGTCGTCGGTGCCCTGCGAACGTCACCGATCCGCAGCCGGGGGATGTCACGGGGCCTTTCGCCACGGGGGCGCGCTCCCCTGGGAACGCGCTCAATTGGTCTCGATCCCTACCCCTTCCTCGCTCTTCTCGGTCTCGGCTTCATGTCCGCCGCGTTCACTCGCGTGCGCCGCTCCACCGTTGACCACAGACTCGTAGACGTCCAGGATCTGCCTGGTCACCCGAGTCCAGGAATACTGACGCACGTCACTCCTCGCCGATTCGACGAGTCTCTTCTTCAGTCCGTCGTCGTGAGCCAGCCTGACGATGGCCTCCGCTATCGAGTCGGGGTCGCCGCGGCGCACCAGGAGTCCGGTCGTTCCATCGCTGACAACGTCTCTGTATCCCGCGATGTCGGAGGCCACCACTGCGGCGCCCGCTGCCATGGCCTCGATGAGCACGATCCCGAAACTCTCCCCACCCGTCGCCGGCGAGCAGAACACGTCCGCCTCCGCGTAGTGCCGGGCGAGCTCCTCTCCTGACACACGTCCCGCGAACACCACGCGGTCTTGAACACCGTCCGGCAGGTGCGACCGGTAGTAGCCGGACATTGGTCCGCTCCCCACAACGACCAGCCGCGCGCGTGGAACCTCACTCAGAATGCGAGGCATCGCCCTCAACAGATACTTAGCGCCCTTGCGCGGCTCGAGCCGCCCGACGAACAGAATGTTGAAGTCCCCGCCGGCACGCGAGGGGGCGCGGGTCGAGAACCTCTCTATGTCGACACCGTTGGGGATCACGGTGTAGTCGCCGCCGAAGTGTCTTGCGACCGTCCGTACGGCCGCGGGCGACACGGCTATCCTCGCGTCCAGCTTCCTGAGACGGTTCTCGAGCAGCGGCCGGAACAACCTGTAGCCCAGGGCCCCGTCGTTGTTCGCGTGGAACGTACCCACGACTGGGACCTCCGCCTCCGCCAGGACGGTCAGACACAGCGACGGCATGAGCGGCTCGTGCAGGTGCAGGACGTCGAAACGCTCCGCCAGAAGCATCCTCCGCACCTTGCCCCTCATGCGCACGTCCACTGCCACGGGGCAGATGGAGCCGTTCGCGGGAACCGGGACCGAGCGTCCGATCCTGATCACCTGCTCCTCGTTCGGCGCCTCGCCCGGACCGAAGTTCGTCGTCACAACGCGTACGTCGTGCCCGAGTCGCCCGAGTTCGACACACGAGTTGTAGACGTGCTCGGGCACGCCGCCGGGATAGGGATGGTAGGTCGGTGTGACGATGCCTATCTTCAAGACCGTCCTCCCGCGGTGCCCCAGATGGGTTGGAGCATGCACCACTGGTCCGGATAGCGCGCGATGTACTTCTCTATGATACTCGCGAGCCGCTGAGTGTGCGCCGCCACGTCAAACTGCCCGTCCGCCTCCAGTACAGGCTGCATCGGGGCCTCGAGGTGGGTAACGTAGGTTCCGTCGGGCTGTCGAATACAGAATCCGGGCACGATGGGCGTACCCAGCTTCATCGACCAGAACGCGGCGCCTCTGGGGAACAGGGTCTTCTCCCCGAAGAACTCGACCTCGACACCGTCTCCGTCGATCAGACGCTCGCCGACCACGAGCACCACCTCGTTCCGCCTGAGTGCCCGCGCGATGCCCAGAGACTTCCCGAGCGGGATGACCTTGATGCCGCGCCGCTCGCGCATGGACGTGACGGTGCGGTCGGACGCTCTCTTCGTCACCGGCTCGACGATCGCGGAGAGCACCGGCAACTCGCCCGTGTCCACCAGCGCCGCGCCGCCCATGTCCCAGTTGCCCAGGTGCGCCGTCACGAGAAGCGCGCCCTTTCCTCCACGGAGCGCTTCCTTCAGATGCTCGAGCCCCTCGGTGCGCACGATCTCCGCGACCTTGCCTCGCGTCCTGCCGTTCAGCCCGAAGAAGTCGGCCCAATAGAGCGCGTAGCTCTTGAACATCTGCCTTGCCAGCGCCCTGACCTCCGGGCTCTCGGGCGATTTCCCTATCACGCGCGAGCCGTTCTCACTGGCCACTCGCCGCTTGTCGGGCATCACGACGAACGCGACGCCCGAGAGCACCGATGCCAGCCAGTAGCTGACCTTGCGCGGGAGGCTCGACGCCAGCGCCGAGCCCGCCCTGAGCAGCGGATAGGCATTGAGCAGATTGAGCTTCGAAGTGTCCGCAAGAAGCACGAGCGATAGCGCCGAATAGGCCACGCTCGCCGCACCGAGGATCACGAGCAGATTCCTCGGCCCTATGATGTCGACGGTGACGCCGGACGCGATTCCCGCGAACCCGAACGCCGCCTTGCTGGCCATCTCGCGGAAGCCGAACGCCTTTCCCACGGCCTCAGCTGGCATGTTCTCCTGAAGGATGGTGTCACAGGTGACCATCGTCGGCGCTATGATGAGTCCCAGGACGAATATCCACGCGCCCAGAACAGGGATCGAGCCGACCGATGAGAGGATCAGGATGACGACGCCGGAGGCGAGAAAACTGACCGTGATGATTCCCCGCCTGGGAATCGCGTGGAAGAACCTGCCCACGACGAGCGACCCCACCAGCATGCCGACGCCGCCGACGGAGAACAGCATCCCGACGTCGGCCGCGCCAAGACCGAACTCGTTCCTGACGAGCACAGGACACGCGATCAGTACGAACCCGGCGACCAGCATGACGGCAGAGAATGAGACGGTGGAGTAGACGACCAGCCGGTTCCCCTTCATCAGTCTCACGCCTTCCTTCAGGTCGGCGACGAGACGATGATAGGCGGACCCGATAACCTCGGCCTCCTCCTCGAGAGGAGCGGCTATCTCGCGGCCCAGCTTCGCCGCACCGCCGGCCAGTTCCGAACGCGAGTGCGCCTTGATGGCCTGCCTCGCCGTCTGACCGAGGGCGTGCCGCAGCGCGGCGTGCTCCGCCTGTCGTGCTGCTTTCATTTCCGATACGCTCTTCAGCGTGATGAAGGACACCAGCACGGCGGACACGACGAAAGTACCCGAGTCGGCGAGGAATCCCGCCGTGAAGCCTAACCGCTCGACGAGCAGGCCACCGCCCCACGGACCGAGCATGATGGTCGCCATCATGGCCACGTTCAGCAGGGAGTTCGCTGCCAGGAGCCGGTCGCTCGGGACCAGCTGAGGGATCGCCGCGGACCTCGCGGAGAGATAGAAGCGGTTGACCGTGAACACAATGAAGACGATCACATAGACGAGGGTCATCGAGTGGGCGACGAAAGGAATGGCCGCGACGAGCACCGCACGCACCACGTCCGAGATTATCATCATCTTCTTGCGAGAGAGCCGGTCCGCATAGACGCCCGAGATCGGACCGAAGATGAGGACCGGAGCGCTCGCGAGAAGGAGGATCTTCGAGAACTCGAGACCCTTGATGGCGCCTGCGCTCAGAGAGAATATCAGCGCGGTCAGCGCCATCAGATTCAGATGGTCGCCCAACTGCGAGGCGAGCGTGCTCGCCCACAAGAGCGAGAAATTCCCGCTCTTGAACAGACTCAGAAGCCCCCTGGCGTCAGTGTCCCTCGTCTCGTTCACCCGCTCCCCTCCAGCCGCGCGGCGCGACGCCGCTAGGCCGCTCCCTCCACCGTGCCGGCGCTGGTCCCGGAACCCGGTTCGATCTCGGGATCGTAGATGTCGCCCGCTCCCGAACCCGCCGCCATCGCTTTTCTCAGGGCCGCGACCAGCCGGTCGACCTCACTGACCTCGAGCCCCTCGGACGACCGCCTCCTCAGCCTGTCGAGAACGGACTGAAGTAGCGTGACCACGGTGATGTCTTCGCCGGTCACCTTCTCAACGACCGAGATGCGCTCTCCACCGATGACAAGCTCGGAGACCTCGAGGAGGGTGATCGCCCTGCGCTCGCTCGCATCATAGAGGCGCCTGTTCGCGTGCTTGATGATGGTCCTCAAGGTGACTCCTCCTCAGGTACGTCATCTCTCAGCTTGCCCAAGTGTTCGTGCACTGCACCATCACTCTAGCGGCGCGGTGCTCCTGGGTCAAGTGGATTCATCACTATAGTGTGTAGTCACTCATAATGGGCGGTACGTGGCCAAAGACGCTCCGGGCACTACATCTCGATACCTGCGAATACGCGGTACAGTGGCTTCACACGCCCTTTACTTGCCGTCTCCTCCCCGACCGAACGGCGACCAGATGCTCCACACGAGCGTCATCGTCAGGGCTCCGAAGGCCACGAGCGCGACGACCCCCGCCCAGTTCCCGGCCCAGCCATGACCCAAATTGATGAAGTCGTAGAACGCGCCCGTCACTCTGGTCGCGGCGCCCACGGGCTCGCCGGCGGTGAGCAGCTTCCCGCTCTGGACCGACGAGTTGTAGAGAGCGGCCACTATAATACCCATCACGCCGCCGCCCGCGATCAGGCCCGACCCGTAGAGCACTCCCCTCTCCCGCAGTCGGTGCCGGAGGTCCGACTCCTTGATGCGCTCGGTGAGCTGCCTGACGATCCCGCCCACCATGATGGGGGTCGAGAGACGTATCGGAAGGTAGAGCCCCACCGAGAACGGCAGCGACGGGATGCCCAGAAGCTCTATGCACGCGGCTATGAACACGCCGATGAAGACGAGCGTCCACGGCAGCGACTGCGTCAGGACACCCTTCACCACCATCGACATCAGGACGGCCTGAGGAGCGGGCAGCTCCTCCGACCCGATCCCGTAGACCCGGTGCAGGAAGAAGACGACCCATCCTATGACGAGCGCCGACGACAGGACCCCGATTATCTCCCCGTACTGCTGAAGGCGCGGCGTCGCCCCGACGAGGAATCCGGTCTTCAGGTCCTGCGACGTGTCGCTGGCGATGCAGATGGCGATGCAGACGACCGCCCCCACGGTGATGGCCCCTATCATCCCGGCCTGTCCGGTCCAGCCCAGCCCGAGGAAGATCAGGCTCGTGGCCAGGAGCGTGCCGATGGTCATGCCGGACGCCGGGTTCGACGTGCTGCCCACCAGTCCCACGATGCTCGAACTGACGGTGACGAAGAAGAAGCTGAACACGACTATCAGGATGGCGCCGACGGCGTTGACCGGGATCTGTGGAAGGAGCCAGGCCAGCACGCCCAATCCCAGGGCTCCCGCCATCACGTACTTGACCGGGAGGTCCAGCGCGGTGCGTCTGACCCCGGTGCTGCCGGCCGCGCGGTCGCGCGCGACCTCCTTCACGCCCGAGCCGAACGACCGTACCATGGTCGGGATGGCCCTGATCAGCGTCACGAGCCCGCCGAACGCGACGGCGCCGGCCCCGATATATCGAATATAGTTGTTCCATATCGCGGCCGGGCCCATGTCCCTGATGAGAGTCGTCGCAGGGTAGAGCGGCTCCGAGAGTCCGCTTCCCATCATCTTGATGATGGGAATGAGAACGAGCCAGCCGACGGCGCCGCCCGCGAGCATGATGCCCGCGATCCTCGGGCCGATGACGTAGCCGACCCCCAGCAACGCCGGCGTGATCTCGCCACCTACGCGTGCGCCTTTGATCCCGCGGATGTCCCACTCGGGCTTGTAGCTCCAGAGCTCCATGCCCTCCATGATGAACTTGTAAAGCGCCCCGATGCCGACGCCCGCCATGACGCGCTTGACCATCGCGCCGCCGTGGTCACCGGCGACAAGCACTTCGGCGCACGCCGTTCCCTCTGGGTACGGGAGCCTGCCGTGCTCGCGGACTATCAGGTGTTTCCTCAAGGGGATCATGAAGAAGACACCAAGGAGTCCGCCGACAACGGACAGAACGAAGATCTTCGAGAGTTGAGGCATGAACCCGAGCACGATGAGCGCCGGGATCGTGAAGATGACGCCGGCCGCCAGCGACTCGCCGGCCGAGCCCACGGTCTGGACCATGTTGTTCTCGAGCACGGACGAGCGCCAGAACCTCGACACCGCGATGGCGATGACGGCTGCCGGGATGGATGCCCCCACGGTGATGCCCACCTTGAGCCCGATGTAGGCGTTCGCCGCTCCGAAGATGATGCCGACCAGTATGCCGACGATTATGGCGCGCAGCGTGAACTCACGCATCGTTTCGTGGTGCTCGACATAGGGCGCGTAGCATTCGCCCTCACACCCGCCGTACGCTTCCTTTCCCAGCCGCTTCTTCTCGCTCATTGGGACTCTCCTGGCATCCTACCCTGGTCTGCGGCGAGCCGCGCCTTCGACTCCACCGCCATTGCATGTTCGGGATTGAGCCTTATCGCCTCGTCGAACTCCGCCATCGCCTCCTGATATCGCCCCTGCGCCTCGTACACCAGCCCCAGTCGCCAGTGGGCAGACGCCAACTCCGGCTCGTCGGGGCGGTCCCCCGCCGCCATGTACGCCTTGAAGCCCTCTTCGGCCGCGGCCAGGTCGTCGCCCCCGTCCGCGTGCGCCGCGGCCAGTTGGTAGACGGCGACGAGATCGTCCGGCGCAAGCTCGCGAACGCGCTGGAAGACCGGGACCGCGTCGAGAGGCCTGTCAGTGTCCCGATAGAAGGTGCCGAGCAGGGACCACCCCTCAGCGTTCATCGAATCGACCGCCGCCGCGGCGAGGTACGAAGCCTCCGCGCCTTCGGGATCGTCCTCACGTTTGGCGATGACGGCGTGAGCGACGTGCCCGTGGTACTCATCGATGGACGCTATGGTCTCCGCCTTCTCCTTCGCCCGGTCCATTCCGCCTCCCATGACCGAGGGCGCGTAGAGGGAGAAGTACAGAAGCGCGAAATGGGCGTCGATGTTCTCCGGATCGTACTCGACGGCCAGCTCGCACTCCGTCTTGAACTTCCCCCCGTAGAACATCGCCCTCAAGCCACCCTGCTCCGCCTTCATCCCGTAGCCGTTGGCCAGAATGAAGTGGTAGAGCGAGTTCCTCTTGTCCGCTTTGACGGCCTTGCGGGCGTACTCTATGGCGCGGTCGGGATCATTCTCGATCAGTCCCACGATGGCAAGCCCGTTCAGCGCCCGGTGGTCCCGGGGCGCCGCGTCCAGCACCTCCTCGAAGAGCGCCTCCGCGGCCGCAGCATCTCCGGCGTCGGCCGCGCGTCCGGCGCGCGCCAGAAGCGAATCTACCTCCGCCGCCCGCTCCGACACGCTCCGCCCGGCCGCCTCCTCGCCGAACGCCGCAGGCGTGAAGGCCAGCTGAAGGGGGCCGACCGGACTGACGGACAGCAGCGCGACCCCGAGGAGAAACGGACCCGTCCATCGACGCACGCCGGCTGGAACCGACACCCGGGTCTTGCGGCTCAGCTCCGCTCTCATCGCTCCTCCATGGTTCCGGCGGCCGGCAGCTCCGGCACGACGTCCGGGCCTACGGCCAGCTCCCCGACCTTGTCTCTCGACGCGAGCGCGACGGCCGCCAGTATCATGGCGCTTCCCAGGAACGCGAGTGGCGACAGTCGCTCCCCGAGCAACAGGGAGGCAAGCGCCAGGGCGAACACCACCTCTGTCAGAAGGACCACGCTCGACGTAGTCGCCGTGATGTGCTTCAGACCCCACGTCCACAGGAGGAACGGCGCGATCGTACAGAAGACCGCGGTGTACGGCACGGTCCACAGCTCGACCGACGGCCCGGGGAAACCTCCCCGGCCGAAGACGAGCGCAACAGGAAGCGCGGTCACCGCCGTCACCGTGACCATCGCCGCTGTCAGCGCACGCACGTCCACGGCGTGCGAGGTGACGATCCTTTTGTCCAGCAG
>JBDRTQ010000437.1:0-3070 GCA_043823885.1 Candidatus Eiseniibacteriota bacterium
CACCCGGACCGGCGCGGACCAGGTCGACCCGTGGTTGTCGGAGAACCTCATGAAGATGTCGAAATCCCCAGTGGTGCGGTCCATGTAGGCGATGTACAACCTGCCGTTCCAGAGACCCCCTGTGATGTCGCAGTCCATCGCGGGGAACCCGAAGACCGTGATGCCCCCGTTGATCGTCGTCGACGTGGCGTATATGTCTGTGACGGTGATGTCGGTTCCGAACGAGGCGCCGCCGCTGGGTGACCGGTCGAGCCGGATCTCGTAGTCCGAGAACTGAACCCAGGCGACGTAGTAGGTGCCGTCGGGCCCGACCACCGGACACGGCCACTGGACACTGCTCTCGTCGCTGACGGTCACTGCGCTGCCGAAGCTCGCGCCGCCGTCAGTCGAGGTCACGCTCATGATGTCGGTACTGGACCCGAATCGCGCCCAGGCGACGTACAGATTGCCGTTGTAGAGGCTCGCGGTCCGGTCGCAGGCAATGAGTTCCTTGTCCTCGAACACGTTCGGGACCTGATCGATGGCGGGAACGGCGTCGCCCCACGTGACTCCCCCGTCCTCGGACTTGAGCACGAAGAGCCCGTTGGGTTCGGAGGTGCTGCCCGTGTACGAGAGGATGACGACGTAGAAGTTGCCGTCGGAATCGGTAGTGATCCCGGGATCGCTGTGCCTCGGATAGCTCGGCTCCTCCAGCAGCGAGTCGTGCCACGTGATGCCGCCGTCGAACGTGTAGCCGACACCCACTCTCCTGTAGCCCAGCCGGAAGTCGCGCCACACGGCGACGAGGTTGTCCGGGTCGAGGGGATTGACCGCCACCTGCTCCTCGTTCTGGACCTGCGTGGTGAGGTCGGAGTTTATCCTCCAGTTGAGCGCCTGCCACGCCGGGAGTTCCCCGAGCATGCCGCCCGCCTCGGTGGTGCGCGACGCGGCGGGCAGGAGCGTTCCGTCGACCCCGGTCAGGGGATCGAGCGATGCGAGCGGAAAGGGCTCGCGCTCTGCCGACCGCACTCCGGGCGCAGGTCCGGCCACGAGTGCTATCATCAGAACGACTGCGAGGACGGCTCGTGCTGTCACGTCGGACCTCCCATCGTGTGGATCCGGTTGACTCTTGACATGTGCTATTATGATGATACCACTCGCTTCCTGCCCGTGCCATGGCCCGTTTTCGGTGGCAGAACCCCGGCGGCGGGCGTAGAATGCCCGGGGAGAATCCGAACGAGACGGACCCAACGGAGGCCAAATGAGAATCCTGGTGACCGGCGGCGCCGGCTTCATCGGCAGCAACTTCATCCGGCTGTATCTGGGGCGTCACGCCGACTGCGAGATCGTCAATCTCGACAAGCTCACCTATGCGGGCAACCTCGAGAACCTGCGGGACGTCGAGGACGACTCGCGCTACAGCTTCGTCCGTGGCGACATCTGCGACGCCGAAGTGGTCGAGCGTGCGATGAAGGGCGCGGGGGCGGTGGTGAACTTCGCGGCGGAGACCCATGTCGACCGGTCGATCGGCGACCCGTCCGGGTTCCTCAAGACGGACATCTTCGGAGTCCACGTGCTTCTCGAGGCGGCACGCCGGGAGGGCGTCGAGCGGTTCATCCAGATAAGTACCGACGAGGTCTACGGTGTGGCGACCAATGATGCGTTCACGGAGGACGCCCCGATGAACCCGCGCAATCCGTACTCGGCGAGCAAGGCGGGCGGCGAGCTTCTCGCGCACTCGTATTTCACGACGTACGGCTTCCCCGTCATCATAACGCGCGGCGCGAACAACGTCGGCCCCAACCAGTACCCCGAGAAGGTCATCCCACTCTTCGCGACGAACGCCATCGAGGACAAACCTCTCCCCCTCTACGGCAGCGGGGAGCAGGAGCGCGACTACACGCACGTCCTCGACCACTGCACGGGCATCGACCGAGTGATGGAAGCGGGCGTGCCCGGCGAGACCTACAACATCGGCGCCGGGAACCACATGAAGAACATCGACATGGCCAGGCTGCTCCTCAAGGAACTGGGCAAGCCCGAGGAGCTGATCGTGCACGTCGAGGACCGCGAGGGCCACGACTTCCGCTACGCCATCGACTCGACGAAGCTCAAGGCCCTGGGCTGGGAGCCGTCTTTCGACGCGGAGGCCGCGATCCTGGATACGGTGCGCTGGTACGTGCAGAACCCCGGCTGGTGGCAGCCTATCAAGTCCGGTGAGTTCAGAGAGTACTACGAGCGGCAGTACGGTAAGCGCCTCGAGGAAGCCGGGGGAACCGGCTAGCCACGCTCGAAGTGCCCGGCACCGATCAGAAGGGCCAGCCCTATCCCCACGATCACGAAGATGTACGCCAGGAAGGCTCCCTGCCCCCAGAACCGCACAGTCACCGGGAAGATGAGCTGGTAGAATCCGAGCACGCCAACCAGCATTCCTACAAAGCGCCCCATCTTCTTGGGGTCGGCGACCCCATAGTCCTTGTATCCGGCCACCAGGCCCAGATACCTGCCGTGCCAGAAGACCCGTGCCAGGAGCACGAGCAGTATGCCAAGGGGAACCGTGATGAACGCGACGGTCGTTGCGGTCTGCGCGGCCCGGAACGGGAGGTCGTCACTCTGAAGTCCCGGGATCCTGATCGCCACGAGCAGTATTGCAGCGGTGAATGACAGCATGAAGTCCTCCACACTACGTTCGGTCGGCCCCCATCGGTGTATCCGGGAGCATTCTACACGAGCGCGCCCGGCGGCGCAAGACGCGAACGGGGTCCGGACAGGAGAGACGGCTGGCAGACGAGCGTAAACTCTCTTGAACCTGAACCGCGCTCGCATTACCATTGCGCCCAACAACCCCACCAAGGCACCCGCCGTCCAAGGAGACACACGATGACCAGAGACGAAGTCCTCGCGACTGTCGCGAAGCGTGGTATCCGTTTCATCCGCCTGCTCTTCTGCGACATCGTCGGATTCCCGAAGTGCGTGACCGTGACCAGCGACGAGCTCGAGGACTCGCTGGACAACGGGAAAGGTTTCGACGGGTCGTCGATCGAGGGATTCACCAGGATCTACGAGAGCGACATGATCGCCATGCCGGACC
>JBDRTQ010000438.1:0-2773 GCA_043823885.1 Candidatus Eiseniibacteriota bacterium
GTTCTGTCGGTGTCCGAGCGACTCTCATGCAGTTGACCCACTCTCGTTCGCAGGGCGGACACCCCCGAGAAGACAGGCGTCCTCGCCGTTTCGCAACCGTTCAGACGGGTTCGGTGAATACCCGGACGGGCTGGATCCTGACCTTTGCGGCATCGGCCTCGTCGCCCGCGCTCGCCGCGGGAGCGGAGCCAGGTGCCGCGCTTCCTTCCGAGACGTCGTCGTCGATGCCCTCAACGCGCTTCCCCACCGCCGCGAGTTCGGCTCCGTCCACGCTCAGCCGGAAGTAGGCAGCTGCGGCGTCCCCCAGCCGTTCGCGGTCGACCTCTATTGCGCCCCCGGTCGAGAGAGCATCCTCTTCTCTCTCTGTGACGCGCAGCTCCGGCATGAAGGAGAGAGCCTCGTGCATGGAATACCCCGTCTCCCGCATACTGATGGACGCCCCCGTCAGAGCACCCAACGGAGTCGCGGCCTCGAGCGTGAAGGGTCCGACGCCCGTCCTCACCAGCTCTCCCAAGTGGGCGCCGCACCCCAGCATCTCGCCGATGTCCGCTGCCAGCGTGCGCACGTAAGTTCCCTTCGAACATGCCATCTCGAATTCGATCTCGGGGAGCGTGACGGACAGCACTCGCAGGTCCGTTATGGTGACCGGCCTCGGTTCGCGGTCGACCACCTCACCTCGTCTGGCCAGAACGTAGAGCGGCGTGCCGCCGCGCTTGAGCGCCGAGACCATGGGCGGGATCTGCTCGGTCTCTCCCTCGAAGGCCGCGAACGCCTCGTCTATCTGCCCTCGGGTGATCCCGGAAGGGTCCGCGGTCGCCTCCACCTTCCCGGTGGCATCCTGGGTGTCCGTGGTGACTCCCAGCACGATCCGTCCGCGGTATCGCTTGTCCAGATCGACGAAGAACTGGGCAAGCCTCGTTGCCTTGCCCACGAGCAACACGAGCACACCCGTCGCGGCCGGGTCGAGCGTGCCGGCGTGGCCGACCTTCTGGATCCTTGTCAGGCGGCGCACGCGCGCAACGACGTCATGGGACGTGAGGCCCTGCGGCTTGTCGACGACCAGAACGCGGTTCAAACATCCTCCTCGGTCATGGTCTCACGGACGGCGTCGAGCAACACCCGGCGGGCCGATTCCAGTGGGCCGTCGAGCACCGCGCCCGCTGCCGACCTGTGGCCGCCTCCGCCCAGACGGCCGGCGACGGCGTTGACATCCACTGCGCCCTTCGAACGAAGGCTGGCACGGATGAGACCGTCCTCCTCGCGCAGGAGGAGCGCTACCTCCACGCCGCCCACCAATCGTCCGAACGAGGCCATCCCCTCTATGTCTTCACCGGTCGACCCCGTCTCGCGCTTCATGCGCTCCGTCAGCACCGACACGGCGACCTTGCCGTCAAGCTCGGTGACGGTTGCCGAGAGGACCATTCCCAGGAGCCTCAGGCGGCCCAGCGGCTGTTCACCGTAGACCGCGTTGGCCAGGCCCGCTGGGCTGGCGCCCAGGTCCACGAGTTCCGCCGCGGCCCGGAGCGTCCTTGCGTCGGTGTTCCCGAACCGGAATCCGCCGGTGTCCGTCATCACCCCGACGTAGAGCGCCGACGCGATCTCCGAGGTGAGTTCGCCGGAAGCCGAAAGGAGTTCGTACAGCATGAGAGCAACGGACGACGCCGTCGGGTCCACGACGTTTATGTCACCGAAGATAACGTTGTCGGGGTGGTGGTCGATGTTGACTACCGCGGCGGCTCCGTCGATGAACGCGCCCGCTATCGCCGCTCTCGACGCGCTCGGGGTATCCAGGACGAGGACGGTGTAGTCCTCAATGTCGCTCGGAGCCTCAACGAGCACACGTTCGGCCGTCGGCAGGAAACCGAAGGGATCCGTCACTCCGTCGGCGTTGACGACATCCGCGCGCTTCCCTCGTCCCTCGAGCCACAGCCTGAGCCCGATGGCGCTTCCAAGAGCATCGCCGTCGGGCCTTCTGTGAAACGTGAGCACGAAGGGCCCGGGCCCCTCAAGCGTCAGGAGCGTCCTCTTGCGGCTCTCCGCCGCCTTCTTCGTCAGGTCCTTCACTGCGCCCTTCCGAGTCTTCTTCGTCGACCTGCTTGAGCACCTGGGCAATGCGGATGTAGTTCTCCGAGGAATCGTCCAGGAGGAACGTGAGCTCCGGTGCAACCCGGAGCCGCAGCGAGTGCGCGAGTTCTCCCCTGACGAACCGGCGGGCCTTTCGGAGGAAGCGCAGCGACTGCTCCCGCTCCTCCTTGTCGACGAGGAAGCTGACGAACACCTTCGCGTAGCGCAGGTCCTCCGACATGTCGACCCTGGTCACGGTCACCATTCCGATGCGCGGATCGGCCACCTTCCGGTCCAGAATGAAGGACAGCTCGCGCCGGATTGCCTCGGCCGCCCTGAGAACTCTCTTGTGCGCCAACGCCGTTCCCTCCGGCCGCTTCCCGCTCCAGCGGCGCGCCCTATCGAATCTCGATCGACTTGTCGATGACCTCGGCTCTCAGATCGGAAGAGACCAGACTCAGGACCTTGGACAGGACTTCATTGACAAAGCGGCCATCGTTCGCGACGACCGCTACGCCAATCACAGCTCTCTGCCAGAGGTTCTGGTCTCCGACGTCAGCCACGGACACGTTGAACCTCGAGCGGATCCTGTCTATCAGACTCTTGACGACTCTTCTCCTCGACTTCAGCGAGTGACTCTCGCGGATCAGGAGAACAATCTCAAGAGTGCCTACCGTCACTGTACGAAACCTCTGCGCGAGACCTACCC
>JBDRTQ010000439.1:0-9518 GCA_043823885.1 Candidatus Eiseniibacteriota bacterium
TGGCGAACATCAGTGTCCCTGAGGCGCGGCTTCTCGTTGTGCAGCCATGGGACAGGAAGCTCATCGGCGAGATCGAGAAGGCGATACGGTCGTCCGATCTCGGACTCAACCCGTCGAGCGACGGCAACCTCATCCGCGTGCCCATCCCGGCTCTGACCGAGGAGAGGCGCAAGGAGATGGTCCGCTACGTGCACAAGCTCGCCGAGGAGGGGCGCGTCGCGGTGCGGAACGTCCGCCGTGACGTCAACGAATCTCTCAAACAGAAGCACAAGGACGGGGACATCTCCGAGGACGACTTTCATCGCGCCCGCGACAAGACAGTCCAGGAGATGACGGACGAGCACATTCACGATATCGACCACGTCCTGGCCGCCAAGGAGACGGAGTTGATGGAGGTCTGACGTGAGCGCGGCACGTGTGACCGGTCAGGCCGATCGAGTAGATTGGCAGCAGAGTCAGCAGAGGTTTCATATCAGGAGGTGACTAGTGGCTTACGTGATCACCGACGCCTGCACAGCGTGTGGCGCGTGCGCCAGCGCGTGTCCGGTCGAGGCGATCTCCGAGGGCGAGGACAAGTACGTCATCGACCCGGAAGCCTGCACGGACTGTGGTCTGTGCGCCGACGAGTGCCCGTTCGATGCCATCGAGCCGGGCGAGTAGGACGCGGGTTCTGCATGAGGCGACCATTCGGGGGGCGGTCGGCGATGGTCGGCCGCTCCCTTGTTTGCCCCACACTAAACGCTCGCAGAGGCTACTGTGGCAGCCATGACCCGGAAGAGAGCCAGGCGTTCCTCGGGGGATCCCGCTCTGGATCCCGACCGCCTGCCGCGACACGTGGCCATCATCATGGACGGCAACGGCAGATGGGCGCGGAAGCGCGGGCTGCCTCGCGTCGCCGGTCACGCGGCGGCGAGGGCGTCCGTGAGGGACGTCGTGGCCGCCGCCGCCAACCTGGGACTCTCCGAACTCACACTGTACACGTTCTCAATGGAGAACTGGAGCCGGCCGCGATCCGAGGTAGCGGGCCTCATGCATCTCCTCGATCAGACCCTGCGGGAGCAGGTCGACGAGATGGACGAGGACAATATCCGTCTGGGCGCCATGGGCCGCCTGGATCGCCTGCCGAAGTACGCGCGCAGCCGCCTTGACGCGTCCATTGAGCGACTGTCCGGCAACACGGGGCTCAGGCTCAACCTCGCCCTGAGCTACGGTGGGCGCGCTGAGATACTGGACGCAACCCGCGGTATCGCCGAGGCCGTGCTTCGGGGTACGATCAAGCCGAGCGAGATAGACGAAGACCTCATGCGGGACTTCCTCTACTCTCCGGACGTCACCGATCCCGACCTCCTGATCCGCACGAGCGGAGAGCTGCGGATCAGCAACTTTCTGCTCTGGCAGATAGCCTACAGCGAGATCTATGTCACGAAGGTGCTCTGGCCGGACTTCCGCAGGCGTCACCTGTACGAAGCGCTGGACGACTATCAGCGACGTGAGCGTCGCTTCGGCGGCGTCGGCGGCTCCTCATCGAACGGGCGGTAGAGCGTGAGCATTGACAGACGACAGCTCGCCTCGCGGCTTCTGACCGCGTCGGTCGGAGTGCCCATAACGGTTGTCTGCTCCCTGGTGGGCGGCATCCCGTTCCTGCTCGCCATGAACCTCGTGATCGGCGTCGGACTCTTCGAGTTCTACCGCATGATGGAGGCCAAGGGTATCAGGCCGTACAAGATCGTCGGGGTCGCCGCAGGCCTCGGCGTCTCCTGGTACGTCTACTTCCTGGGCGGTGTCTTCTCCAGCCTCTTCATCACCCTTGTTCTCATTGCCATCATGACCATGGAGCTCTGCAGGCGGGACGGGGAACTCGCGGTCTTCCACATATCCACGACCATACTGGGGGTCTTCTACGTCGCGTGGCTCGGGAGCCACATCATCCTGTTGAGGCAGCTCGGAGAGGACATAATCGGCGCCGATTTCGGCGGGTTCTTCGTCATCCTCGCCTTTTCCCTGGCGTGGGGAACCGACACGGGCGCCTACTTCGTCGGGAACGCCATAGGCAAGAGGAAGCTGCTTCCCCGAGTGAGTCCGAGCAAGTCCGTCGAGGGAGCCCTGGGCGGGATCGTGGTCGCGATCGTCGTTGCCCTGGTCGCCAGAGCCACGATCGTTCCGCTTCTGACGGTCCTGGATGCGCTGCTGCTGGGCGTGACGGCCCCGATCATGGCCATCCTCGGTGACCTCGTTGAGTCGCTGATGAAGCGTGACGTCCGGATCAAGGACACTTCTCATGCATTGCCCGGTCACGGGGGAATGCTCGACCGCTTCGACAGCGTGCTTTTCGTCGCTCCGCTCGTATATTACTACCTGAGGTTCCTGGTGGTGTAGTCCGCCGCCTGACGGCCGCACAACGCGATCCGCATGGGAGCGCTCTTGTCGCCACGCAAGCGCATAGCGGTTCTCGGGTCCACGGGCTCGATAGGACGGAGCGTGCTGTCCGTCGTCGAGGCCAACCCGGACGCCTTCCAGATCGTCAGTCTCTCCGCTCTGACGAGCGCTGAGCTCCTCGCCGAGCAGGCGAAGCAGTTCGGCGTCACGCGGGTCGCCATCGGCGAGGACGCGGCCGACGCAGCCGCCCTTGGGGATGATCTCGAGGTCGGGGTGGGCGAGGAGGCGCTGGTGGCGCTTGCGTCCGATCCCGCGGCCGACCTCGTGGTCAACGCGCTGGTCGGCACCGCCGGCCTTCCGGTGACCGCGGCCGCGGTCGAGGCCGGCAAGAAGCTGGCCATCGCGAACAAGGAATCGCTCGTGATGGCGGGCGGGCTCGTGACGCGCCTGGCCCGGCAGACGGGCAGCGAACTGATACCGGTCGACAGCGAGCACAGCTCGATATTCCGCTGTCTCCGAGGTGCGGCCGCCGGCGAGGTATGCGGTGTAGTGCTGACGGCCTCCGGCGGCCCGCTGCGTGACACGCCGTTGGATGAGGTGCGGGACGCGGACGTTGCCGCGGTTCTGTCGCACCCCACCTGGGACATGGGCGAGAAGATCACGGTCGACTCCGCCACGCTGGTCAACAAGGCGATGGAGGTCGTGGAGGCCATGTGGCTCTTTGACCTTCCTCTCGGCAAGGTCGACGTGGTCGTGCACCGGGAGTCGGTGGTTCATTCGTTCGTGCAGCTGCGCGACGGAAGCCTGCTGGCGCATCTCGGCACGCCGGACATGCGCGTGCCCATACAGTACGCGCTCTTCTACCCGGATGCGCCCGGAGTGTCGTTCGACGAGTTCCGGCCCGCCGAGATGGGGGCGCTGAACTTCGGTCCCGTCGAGCACGAGCGATATCCGTGTTTCGAACTCGTCCTCGCGAGCGCCCGCGAAGGAGGCACCGCACCCACGACCGCCGCGACGGCGGACGAGGTCGCCGTGGGCGCCTACCTTGCGGGCAGGTTACGGTTCGGTGACATCGCCACGGTGATCGCCGGGACGCTCGAGGCCGAGGGTTCGGGCCCCGCCGAGGACCTTGCCGCCATCTTCGAGGCCGAGCGGAGCGCCAGGGCCACCGCCACTGAGATAGTCGATGACATCGCCGGCCGCTCGTCGCGAGGGCCGGTTGGCGCCGCGCGCAAGAGCGGCCACTCCGGAGTCTGACGCCGATGATACGTTCCTACCTCTACGCGATAGTCTTCAATCTGGGGATCCTCATCTTCATTCACGAACTCGGGCACTATCTGGCCGCCCGACTCTCGGGAGTGACCGTCGAGCGATTCTCGATGGGTTTCGGCCCGCGCCTTCTCAAGTTCACGCGCGGCAGGACCGAGTACGCCCTGTCGGCGATACCGTTCGGCGGCTACGTGAAGATGGCCGGCACAGAGCAGCCGGTCGAGGGCGACAAGACCGAGTTCGGCCCCGACACGTTTCTGGGCAAGAGGCTCGGGATCCGCGCGCTCATCGTGGCCGCGGGACCAACCACGAACCTCATCTGGGCCTTTCTGGTCACCGTGGGCGTTCTGCTCTCTGCCGGACTTCCGACGCTGGGCGAACCCATCGTCGGCGAGGTGGAAGAGGGGCTCCCCGCGGCGGTCGCCGGGCTTCTTCCGGGTGACCGCATCCTGTCCGTCGACGGGACCGACGTTTCGAGTTGGATGGAGGTCGTCGAGCTTGCCGCGGCTGAGGACGGTGACGTCCGTCTGGCCGTGGAGCGCGGCAGGGACTCGGGTGAGATCGTCGAGCTGACCATGAGCTTCGCCGAGGACGAGGAGACGGCCGCCGCCGGCCTGGGGTTGACGGCCTACGTCCCGCCGATCGTCGGCGTTGTCATGAGCGGTGGACCCGCGGACCTCGCGGGGATGAAGGCCGGCGACCGTATCGTTTCCATAGACGACGTGCCTGTGGAGACGTGGAACGAGCTCGGCGGCATCATTCACGAGAGTCCCGATATCGAGCTGACAATAGTCTGGGAGCGGGACGGTGAGGTGATGAGCGCGAGCGTCGTGCCGGAAGAGGGGGAGGAGCCCGTGGGCACGACGGACGTCCGCACGGTCGGCATGATCGGCATCATGCGTTCCTGGGAGACCAGGCGGCTGGGTCCCGGAGAGGCAGTGACGACGGCGCTGAGACTGACGGGCGCGAACCTGCACATGATCGTCGAGTTCTTCATCGGTCTGGCCAAGGGGCAGGTCTCGGGGAGCATGGTGGGCGGGCCCATCAAGGTGGTTCAGATGGCCAGCGAGAGCGCCAGGTGGGGAGGGAGCTTCTTCTTCGGATTCATGGCGGTCATGTCGCTCAACCTGTTCCTGATCAACATGCTTCCGCTGCCTATCCTCGACGGCGGTCATCTGCTGCTCATGGCGCTCGAGAAGGTGCGACGACGCGGGTTGACCGAGAAACAGCTGATGGTCTGGCAGCAGGTGGGCCTGGTCTTCTTCGCCAGCCTGATGGTGTTCCTGCTCGTCCGCGACACCCTCAGCTTCGGTTGAGCGCGCCGCCGGCTCTATTCGTCTCCGGCGCTGTCGGTCCGATCGCCGGCGTCGCCTCTGAGTTCGCCAATCCTCTCGTCGATCTCACGTTCGATCTCGACCCATCTATGGGGGCGGGAGCGGAGCAGGGCGGCGAGTTCTTCCACGTCCTCGCGCGAGTGTCCCTTGCTTCCCAGCTCGATCACCCGCGCAACGGCGTCTTCGCCCGACAGCCCCTCTTCGACCGCGATCGTCAGAGCGGCGATGTGAGTGACGTAGTCGCTCTCCGTCATCGAGGGTGTTCCTGCTGCGCCGGGCTCACCCGTCCCGCCTTCCCGCCCGCACCCGGCTGCCAGAAGAGAGGCGAGCGCCAACAGCGCCGCCGTCCGTATGCACGCCGCCGCCCGCCGTTTACACACGCTAAGTCGAATCACTGTCATTCCCTCCGCGTCAGAGGTCTGCAGGACACCGGAGCACCATCATCGCGGCAGCCATCGGTGAAGTCAACCGCCGGAGTTGACACACCTTAGAGCGATGCCTAGAATAGAAGAACTGAGGCATACTTCTTCATCCCGAAGCCGACCGGAGCCCCCGGGAGGATGAACACATGCAGAGGACGTGGCGCGCAGCAGCCATACTCGTCACCGCGCTCATCGCGGCCACGATGGTCCCCGGAGACGCGCACGCCACGCGGTTCGGGAGAAACAAGGTCCAGTACGGCGCCTTCACCTGGAACGTCGCCCACACCGAGCACTTCGACGTCTACTTCTACGACGGCTCCGAGGACCTGGCCGACGCCGTCTCGAGCATCATCGAGTCCGCGAACGCCGAGTTCGAGGTGGTCCTCGGCCACGAGCTCACGACGGTCATACCGGTCATCGTCTACGCATCGCACAACGACTTCCGGCAGACCAACGTCTCCGACTCGCACATAGGCGAGGGCGTGGGCGGGTTCACCGAGCTCTTCAAGAACCGTGTCGTGGTGCCCTTCACCGGTTCCTATGAAGACCTCCGTCACGTTCTCTACCACGAGCTGACGCACGTCTTCATGTTCGACATCGTATACGGCGGTCTCGTCGAGTCCGTCATCCGGCAGGCCTACACCAACCCGGTTCCGCTCTGGTTCGTCGAGGGGCTGGCCGAGTACGTTTCGCGCGGATGGGACTCGCAGGCGGAGATGATACTCCGCGACCTCACTCTGTCCGACACCATCGTTCCCCTCCAGTATCTCTGGGGCGGCTACCTCGTCTACAAGGAGGGTCAGTCGGCGATCTGCTTCATAGCGGACACGTACGGCCCCGAGAAGATCGAGGAGATGGTCAAGACGGTCGCCAGGACTCACAACCTCGAGCGTGCGCTGATGGACGCGACCGGGTTCACGACGGTCGAGCTCTCGAAGGAGTGGGAGCGTTCGCTCAAGAAGCGGTACTGGCCGGAGATCGAAGGCAGGGATCGCGGAGAGGACATCCTCAGGCTCGTCACGGACCACAGCAAGGACAACTCCTACCTGAATCTGGGCCCGGCCGCCTCGCCAGATGGCCTGAGGGTCGCGTTCATCACGGACAGGAGCGGCTACTCGGACCTCTGCGTGGCGTCCATGCTGGACGGCACGGTCCTCAGCAAGCCCGTCAAAGGCGAGCGCTCGGACGATTTCGAGACACTTCACGTGCTTCGCCCCGGGTCCTCGTGGTCGCCCGACGGAACCGCGCTGTGCTTCGTCGCCAAGGCCGGTCCGACCGACGCCATTCACATCGTCGACGTGGAGTCGGGGAAGCTGCGCAGAAGTCTCAGGTTCCCGCTCGACGGCGTGTTCACCCCCTCGTGGTCCCCGAACGGCGACCGTCTCGCGTTCGTGGGCACCAGCAGGGGAGCGTCCGACCTCTACCTGGCCGACGTCGATGGCGCGAACCTCGTCCGGCTGACCGACGACTTCTTCGACGAACGGAACCCCGTGTGGTCTCCGGACGGCCGTCTCATAGCCTTCGCCTCCGACCGCAACGCTCCGGTACGGGCCGACCTGAGGCGAAGCTACGATCTGTACGCCATCGACGTCGCCACGCGCCGCGTAGAGACGCTCGTGGCCACGGCCGCGAACGAGAGTTCGCCGAGCTGGTCGCCCGACGGGTCGAGGATGGCGTACGTGTCTGACTCGAGCGGGTCGCCGCAGCTGTATCTTGCCGACCTCGGCGATTCGACGAGTGTTCGCGTGACGCAACTCATCGGGGGCGTGTCCTCACCGAGCTGGCCGCTCGGTGGAGACCGCATGGCTCTCGCGGTCTACGGGCACGGAGGCTGGGACATCGCCTCGGTCAAGGCGCCGCTCGAGGCCTTCGCCGACGCGATCGCCGCGGGCGAGCACACCTTGAGCATCGACCGCGCCTATCTCAGAGGTGAGGTCGTCGGCGGCCCCTGGTCGCCGGTTCCCTGCACCGTCGCCGAGGAGAGGCCACCCGCCGTTGACGACGAGCCCGAGGCGGAGGTCGCAGACGCGGTCGACGAGACGGCCACCGGCGACGCGGCCGTCGAGACGTCTGAGGACACACCCGCGGACACACCCGCGGGCGACGGCGCCGTAGCCGACTCCGGCAGCTCCGTCGCGAAGGCCAGGGCCGCATACCGGACGGCCGTGAGAGGACAGGGCCCGCACTCGGGCGTCCCCGGTCCGGTGGACGATGAGGACGACGGCCGGAGGGTCGGTTCGGTAGAGCGATACAGGCCGCGCTTCACGCCCGACTGGGTCAGCGGCGGGTTCGCCTACACCTCGGGCTACGGTTTCAGCGGCGCGGCGCAGATCGCGGTGAGCGACGTGCTTGGCAACCACCGTTTCTACATCGCTACCAACTTCTTCTCGAGCCTCGAGTCCAGCAATTTCAATGTGCTCTACGAGCATCTTGCGCACAGGGCCAACTTCTCTCTGGGCGTGTACAACTTCAAGGATTACTACTATTCTGACCGCACGTGGCTCGGGGAGTACCTGGGCGAGAAGCGGTACTTCGCCGAGCGGAGCTACGGCGTGTCGGCCGGGGTCTCGTACCCTTTCAGCATGTTCAGTCGTGTGGAGTTCGACCTCTCTGCCATCTCGGTGTACAGGCAATACGCCGAGGAGAACGAGGAGGGGTACGTTGAGCTCATCGACGAGCAGGTCGCGAGGTCGCTCGTCATTCCGAGCGTTCGCTTCGTCAACGACACTACTCTGTGGGGCTCCGTGGGCCCCCTCGGAGGCGGCAGATCGTCCGTCGTGTTACAGCGAGCCTGGGAGACGGGCGGCGACTTCACCTATCTCACGGGGATCGCCGACATGCGGAAATACGTGCGGATCGGTTCCCGTCACAGTCTTGCGTTCAAGGTCATCGCCGCGAGGAGTTCGGCGCGCAACGCACAGAACTTCTACATGGGAGGCGTCAACAGCCTCCGCGGCCACGACGACTTCGAGTTCCACGGGCGGAATCTCGCCCTGGCGTCGATCGAGTTCCGCTACCCGTTCATAGACCATCTGCAGATCGCTTCGCCCATACCGCTGTCGCTCCGGGGGCTGCGCGGAGTCATGTTCGTCGACGCAGGTGCGGCCTGGGACGACGAGTTCCGCGGCATCGTCAGCGGTCCTGGCGGCCACACGCTGAACGACATCAAGGCCAGCACAGGCGTCGGTGTCAGGATGCAGTTGTCGATGTTCATCATACGTGTCGACTGGGCGTGGCCGACCGACCTTCAGAGCACCGGTGGTGCGATGACCCATTTCGCTCTGGGCGCCGAGTTCTGACCGTGGTCCGTTCGCGCGGCCGCCCAGGTCGCGCCGTCATCGAAACGGACGCGGTTCTCTGCGGGCGCCCGTCCCCGTTACGCGCAGGACCGCTCGTTGCGTGCCCGCCAATACGTGTCCTTTCGTGCAGGAGGAGGAAACTCTGGCAACGGACCTCGTGAAGGACCTCAACACCGTTCAGCGGGAGGCGGTGAGCCACGGTGAGGGGCCGCTGCTCGTCCTCGCTGGAGCCGGCAGTGGCAAGACGCGCGTCCTGACCTACAGGATCGCGCACCTGATCGGCGAACTGGGAGTGAGCCCGCGGCGCATCCTCGCGGTGACGTTCACCAACAAGGCCGCCGAGGAGATGAAGCGCAGGGTGGTCGAGCTGGTGGGCGCGGACGCCAGGCAGGCGTGGATCGGTACGTTCCACTCGGTGTGCGCGAGGATGCTCAGGCGCGAGGCCCGCTGGGGGTGGTGGTCCCCGTCGTTCTCCATCTTCGACGACGGCGACCAGACGGCTCTGATCAAGAGCTGCATGGAGAGGACCTCCGTCTCGACCTCGGTCTTCTCGCCCAAGGCGATCCTCTCGGCCATCTCCAGAGCCAAGGACAAGCTCCTGACGGCGGACGGCTACCGCGCGACCGGCGGGGGGTATTTCGAGGAATGCGTCGCTAAGGTCTACGCCGAGTACGAGAAGGGACTCGTAGAGAACAACGCCTTCGATTTTGACGACCTGATCATGCGGGCCGTCGGGCTCCTTCGGGGGACGAGAGAGGTCCTCGACGCGTATTCGGAGCGCTTCGAGCACATCCTCGTCGACGAGTACCAGGACACGA
>JBDRTQ010000440.1:0-4788 GCA_043823885.1 Candidatus Eiseniibacteriota bacterium
CCCGTCTCTCCGGAGGCGGGTGTTTGCTTGGATGCCAAGAGGGGTGGGCTGCCGAAGAGGTGGATGAGGACGTCGCCAGTGTCCGGATTCAGGTCGATCTTCCTGACGAATAGGCGCACAAACCGGCGCTTCTCCTCCTGAGTCCCTTCGTTGAAGACCTCACTGAAGGTCTCACTACATCGTTCCACAAGGCCCGGCTCGATTCGGGTGGGACGGTTGTGAGCCTCGATCCGCCCTCTGCGCTCCAGAAGCTCCCTTCGTTCTCCATCGAGGCGCGCCAGCTCGCTGTTCGCCCAGGCGATGTCCTGGAGGCCTGCCTTGATGGCGTTGCGCAAGTTCTCAACCTCATGCTCAACCCTCGCCAGCTCCTGCTCGGTCTCCTGGAAGTCACTTGACCGCTGCTGATCTAGAGCCTTCAGCCCGTTGTTCATGAGTCTCTGAAGGTAGTCGGGATCTGTCCACATCCGGAAGAGATGGCCAATCTCCTCCACGACGGCACCCTCGATGGCGTCCTTCCTGACTTGAAGCCCGGAGCCGCATCCAAGGCCCTTCGCTCGGACCTTCCTACCGCACAGGTAGTAGAGGCGATCCCGATTCCGATAGCCGACCATATTGTCGCCGCATCTCTCACAGACGAATAGCCCGCCTGAGAGGAGGTATCGGCTCCCCTTGGTCCGGACCTTCGCCATTCGACCCTTGGACCTGTCCCGAGCGACTCGGCTCTGTTGCTCGTTCACCTCAAGTATCGCTTCGGCCTCTTGTAGGGTGATGATGGCCGGATGGGCGTCCTTGACGGTCTGCCAGTCGGAATGCGGTTTTCGCTTCCCATTCTTGGCGTGGACATTCCAGATGCCATAGCCCGCGTACTGCAGCAGCGCTGAGTCCTGAAGGAGCGAGCGGAGGGTGCTTATGACCCAGAACTGCCTTCGAGGCGCTGGGACTCCCTGGTTGTTGAGGAAGTTCTGGATGTTGCTCAAGGAGGCGTGCTCTCCGAGCCGCAGGTCCACCAACACATGCCGGGTCCACTCCCAGACACGGCGACCGGCAACGACTGTCTCGTCCTTTTCCCACAGCGTCTTCATGACTGGGCCGCCGCGTCGATCTACTCCTCTCTCCACCCTATGCGAGCGGAATCCCCAAGGCGCAGCCCCACCGTTCTTGTAGCAGAAGCCGATCTCTGTGTCTCGGCGGGCGATGTTCTCCCGCATCCCCTTCCTCGTGTGGGCAGCGACGTCCATAGAGTACCAGGCGTTCTTGAGCTCAGTCATCTTGTCCATCGCCAGGCCTTGCGGTGTGTCCAAGTCATACTCGGGCTCAGTAGCGGACACGACACGCACACCGTGCTTCAGGAGCTTCCCTTTGACCGCTGGGGCTGCGTACGGGTCGCGGAAGAACCTCGAGAAGTCATGCACGAGAATGCCGTTCACCTGGGAGTCCCGTACGGCTCGCTCGATCATCCGATCGAACTCCGGCCTCCTGCTCTTGTCCGAGAACGCGCTCACGGCTTCCTGGTAGACCTCAGCAATTGCGATCCCCCGCTGGTCCGCGAACTCCCCGATCTCGCGAATCTGCGCGGGGATGGATAGCCCTGTCCGCTCCTGCTCGTCGGTAGACACCCTCGCGTACGCAAGAAAGCGGTCGGGCGGTGCTTCTTCACCGATGGCAGCGTCTGTTGTGCCGTTCACGATGTCTGAGAGTCGCATGCTCCGTCTCCCTCGGTCAGTACTAGGATCTGTCCCTCGGCGAGCGCTTCTTGCCCGGGATCGAGTCCTTGCCCACAGCCGGATACATCGGCTCGTTCTTCTTCTCGTAACGCTCGGATCGAGTGAACCACCACGATAACCCACTGGTGTTGTGATAGGCACCCGGCGACGTAGTGCGAGGTCGGACGCTGACTCTCTGCCCGAGCGAACCCTTCGTACCCCTCTTCCGCCAGCCACGCTCTTCCATCAGCATCCGCACGACTACCCCGATCGCCTGACGCACGCGCCTCGTCATGTGTCCGTCGTGTCTCCGGAAGAAGCTCATGAATGGCTCAGTGTTCTCAAGCTCTCGCACAACTCCAGCCAGAGCGGGCCTGTCGTGGTGCTTTTCGGAGTCTTCCATCCGAATCTGCCGCGCGGATTCGTTGAAGAAGTCCAAGACCACCTGGAAGTCGAGCCTTGAGTCCTCCACAACATCTCTGAACCTGCTCCCCTGCTTGTCCGAAAGGAACTCTTGTATCGTCAGTCGAGCCACCGCTTACCCTCCTTGCACAGTCATAATCGGCACCTTCATATTACGATAGTCCAAAGGCGCACCGCTGGCAAGCCCCTTCGGGGACAGCTGAGGCAATCGGAGAGAAGCGTCACTGGCGTCACTAGCGTCACTAGTGCGGTCTGGGGGGCCTAGGGCAGCCTCTGGTGTAACGCAACTTGTGATGATGCCTCTCAAGACGCACGAGTGGCGACATCTGGGTTGCCACCCGCCGACACCCTCGTTATCACAACCGAGCGCTGCCTCCCCCCTCTCCCCTTGTCAATGGATACTCCCATTGCCCGCAGATTCGCTTGCACCTCGTTCAGCCTGCGAGTCAGAGTGTGAGCGGCCTTTGGCCATCCGCTGGCCTTCGTGTTCACTGAGTGCTCCACTGCAAGCCCCTCAAGCACATCCAAGAGCTCGGTCGGTGTACCCTTCCACTCTTCTCGTTGCTCCATGAGTTCCACCACCATCGCCGCGACTGGGCTAGCCAGCAGGGCCTCCTCGTTCCGAGCTCTGGCGTTGCCCTCGTACGCAGCCAAGAACTCCTCCCCCGAATGACCCAGTGCTTCTGCAACTGCGTAGCCCCAGAAGGCGAAGTCGGCCATGCGGGGCAGGGTAGCCAAGCGGACGGAGTCTCGCAGAGCAATCGCCCTCGATAGAGCGTCTAGAGCGCCGCCCAGCAGCCGCGGTCGCGCCTCCTCGAAGGCTCCCCAAATCGACTCCTCGGTCCTGCGATCCTCAGGGCTTATCGGTTCCAGACCAAAGAGAATGCAGCGGTCAATGAGATCCAGCTTCTGTGCTACGACGTTAACACCATTCATCCCGACGCATCGTCTGAACTCGTATATGATGTCCTCATCGTCGCTGAACAGCTCCCTCTTGCTGAAGCCCTCGCCAGTCACGGTGCGGCAGAGGATGTCGCTGACCGGAGTCGAAATGGAGCTGATGTTGTCGTAGCAGGGTGCCCAATGGTGTGACAGCTGCTGGACCAGCTCGCTGGGGCTGTGTGGAAAGCTCAATACCCCGACTGCAGAGGGATCTATGAGCTGACGCAGCAGGCGGAAGAGAGTGGTCTTGGCGGATCCCTGGGGACCGTGCAACACCACGATTGGGTGCGGGATGTCAGGCACGAAGCAGCACACGACGTAGACCAAGAACAACAGCTCTTGGTGGGGGTCGCCCAGATTCACGAAGTGCAGCAACTCATGAAGATCGCCGCCACCAGCCGGCTCAGGGAGTGCTCGTTGGTGTGAGAACCTCCGGAATAGAATCGGCGGGCTGGTGACAACCTCCCACGTTCTGCCCGTGACCTTGACCGCTTCCCACCCCTGATTTGTAAGGTCGAGCCAGATGGCGCTGTCATGCCACGCGACTCTGTTGTGCAGCGCATGCTTGAGACCGTCGTACTGCGCTGTGGCCGTGATGACGCCAAGCGCTGAGCTCAGCGCTTCGGATCCGGCTATCTTCGCTTCGCGATCCCAGAGGCACTTCCTGAGCCATCCCTGGAAGGTCTTGCTTCGGCAGCTCCACACCTCGGCATTGAACCGTACCGGGTTTGCCGGAGACTCCATTTCGTGAGAGGATGGAGTCATGGGAAAGCGAAACAGGTATTCGCCGGAAGTACGTGAGCGTGCGGTGCGTATGGTGCTGGACCACGAGAGGGAGTACGGCTCTCAGTGGGCGACGATCCGCTCGATCGCGGAGAAGATCGGCTGCGCACCGGAGGCTCTTCGGAGCTGGGTGCGGCAAGTCGAGCGGGACCAGGGGACTCGTCCCGGGCTTACGACCGAGGAACGACAGCGTCTGAAGGAGCAGGAGCGCGAGATCCGTGAGTTGCGGCGCGCCAACGAGATCCTTCGGAAGGCGTCGGCATATTTCGCACAGGCGGAGCTCGACCGCCGACCGAAGTGATGGTGTGGTTCATTGACACCTACCGGGGTGTCTACGGGGTCGAGCCGATCTGCGCGGTGTTGCCGATCGCCCCGTCGACCTACTACGAGCACAAGGCCTGTCAAGCGGACCCCGAGCGCCTGCCTGCTCGAGCCAGGCGAGATCAGGTTCTCAAGGGTCACATCCGTCGGGTGCGGCAGGAGAACTTCGAGGTCTACGGGGTCCGCAAGGTGTGGCGTCAGATGAAGCTGGAGGGGATCGACGTCGCCCGGTGCACGGTGAGGCGTCTCATGCGGGAGATGGGCCTCCGTGGCGTCGTCCGGGGCAGGGAGTTCAAGACCACCGTCGCGGACGACTCATCCGCGCGTCCGGTAGACCTGGTGGAGCGGGACTTCACAGCGACGCGCCCGAACGAGCTGTGGGTGGCGGACCTGACCTACGTGGCCACCTGGCGCGGGTTCGTCTACGTCGCATTTGTGATCGATGTCTTCTCACGCGCGATCGTGGGCTGGCGCGCTTCGAGTTCTTTGCGGAGCGACCTGGCCCTCGACGCCCTGGAACAGGCCCTCTATGCTCGCCCGGATACGGACGGTCTGGTGCATCACAGTGACCGGGGTGTGCAGTATCTGTCGATCCGGTACACGGAGCGTCTGAGGG
>JBDRTQ010000441.1:0-7601 GCA_043823885.1 Candidatus Eiseniibacteriota bacterium
CGGTCGCCCCGTATCAAGCGCGACACTGGCTGAACCCTAACCCGGAACCCGCGGAGGCCGAAGGAACTCGACCGAAGTCCCTGTCCTTCCCCCACCCCTCTAGAAAGGAGCACTTCCTGTGGCACTCGTCGTCGGCATCGACCTCGGACGGAAGAGCCCGCACGACGCCCTCACACTCGCCCGATGTCTCATGAACTACCCTGAGGATACCGCCCAGGTCTTGCTCCCTCAAGGCGATCAGGCGCGACTCGATCAGATCGTCAGACAGCGCGATCGCGTCGTCGACTCCCTCGCACGACGCAAGCAGCGCATCCAGGACCTCTGCGAGGCCGTGAACCCAGGCCTCACCAGGATCCCCGACGGCTTCCTCCTCAACGAAGCAGGACGCGCCTTCCTCCGGAACTACATCGACCCCAGGACCGTCCTCCGACTCGGAAGGAAGCGACTCGGCCTCTTCCTCCAGAGCCGCCATCGACTCGCACTCGAATCCGACACCCTCGACAAAATCTTCCAGGCCTGCGAGAGCGCCGTCGAGCTCTACAGACCTTCCCGAGATGCCGACTCCATGCCCTTCGACGAGTCGATCCTCCAGAATGAGCTGAACTGGGAACTCGATCAGCTCGAACGAGAGGAACAACGTCGCGATCTGCTCGAGAAACAGATCAAGAGAATCAACGCGAAGCTCGACCCCACCGACTCCCTCATCTCACTCCCGGGGATCCAACACATCCTCGCAGCAGGCATCCGCACCTGCGTCGGAGACATCGACCGCTTCGAGAACCTCACCAAGCACCGAGGCTTCGCCGGCTTCTACCCCTCCGTCAAGAGGACCGGGGACCACGCTTCCTCGTCTATGCCCACGTCAAAGATGAGCTGCAACCGCTACAAACGGTATCTCTACCTCGCTGCCGAGAACGCCTACAAGTGGGACCTCGAGATCGCTGCGTTCTATCATAGAAGGAGGCGCGCCGGCCACACTCACACCCAGGCTGTCTGTGCCGTCGCGAACGCCAAGCTCCTTCCCAGGATCCATCAGCTCTTGAAGGAACTCAAGCACGCGGAACGACAAAACGCTCAACGTCCCCACTACGTCTTCCGCGATCTGTCCGGCAATCCCATCAGCAAGGCCGAGGCGAAGGCCATGATCACGGCTACCTGGGGCGACGTCGACTACTCCAAGAAAACACTGGCAACGGCTTAGAGAATGTTAGGCGGCTGCGGCACGAGAAACAGTCACTCTTCTTTCCCATTCGACCCAGCGAGATTACCCAGCTCCGTGGACTGCTCTGACTGCTCGTATGGGTACCTACGAAGGTACATTTCAGCCAGCAGTTGCAGACACGCCTTGGCCTTATCGACGGACAGCTCACGCCGAAACTCATCGACGAGTCTGTCAGGAAGAGAGCAGACTTCGAAGAACGTGAACTTGTGCTCCACACCCTCGAGGTTCAGGGTACCTACTTCTTCCTCCAGTTCATCCTCGGATGCCGCGCCTTGCTCTAGCAGTTCCAGCACGCGATCGTAGTCGAGACCGAATGTTGTGCCCGCGGGGAAACTCAAGGTCTCTCGAGGCGTCTGAGTCGGGTCAACCGATGCACGGGAGTCGTGAGTAGAAACGGACTCGATCAGGCCGTAGAAGGCTGTCAGCGCTCGTGAGTTCCTGCAGCCTGGCGACGGTCTTCGAATGTGACAGGACGAGAAGCGTGTCGCGGGCGTGACGGGCGACGGGTACAGGATCGCGGCAGCAATGTGGACTTGCAACCAGTAGCACAATAGCGCCGGGCATGACTCGAAAGAGAGGGAACGACTCGCGTCGTCAGCGATCGCCACCAGCTTCTTCTGGATTACGTCGCGCGAGTGCTCGTCCGTAAGCCCTAGCGTGAGCCCATTGTGTGGGAATGCGACCTTCGTGACATCAACTGCAACACAGCCGAGCGTACGTCTCTTCCCGTCCTTTCGCGGCACTCTTCGACCCAGCTGCCCTCTGGCGTCTGACAAGCGCGCACCGAGTGCGTTCCTGCTAGCGACGCGCTTGCATTCGACGAAGAAGGCGAAGCGGGCCGCCCGAGCAATGACGTCAGTGTCCGTCGAGACATCTACCTCGCAACCGCCCTGGCAGAAGTAACTAGCGATCCGAAGTTCGAACTGGGTGTTGCGGGAGTGCGACTTCTTGTCGAGAGCTGCGAAGTCGCGTCCCCCGACAATGGTCCTGAGCTTCGCGTCAACGCCCACCGGAACGTGAGACTTGAGCCCCTTGAGAATCCACATCAACTCGTGGACTTCGCGGAGGACATAGAGGTACCAGTCGACTGGGCTCTTGAACGGTTCGCCGACGGAGTTCTTGAATATCTTCTCGGCTTCGACCGAGCCAACACCATCGCGGAGTGACTGCTCGAGGAAGCGGCAGTATCTCTCAATCCGGGTTCCACTTGTGCCGATTCCTCGACTCTCGAGAAACTCGCGGACTTCTAGGAGGTCGCTGAGATGGTGAGAGACACTGAGCGTTGGCATCTTCTCGGTCGGCAACCTGTATGAGGGCGTGTTGTCGGTCATCGCGTGTCCATTATGAATGATCGGCAAACGTTGTGTCGGTATCAGCCGCCGTCGCGGTAGAACCGCCAGTTACCCGACGGCCCCCGCACAGATCCCGGCGTGCGGTTTTCCCGCACCGGGCTCTTCGGTGGTCCTCGCTTCCGCAATCAGCAGAGGCCGGGCAGCACTCGCTGAGTGGTTCGACGCTCCGTGATCCGGGGCCGCTCTACCCTGAAGTGGGCTAGCAGGTCCCGGAAGCCGACCCAGTTGTAGCTTCTCCGCTCACTCCGACGGTTCAACCACTTGTACAGGATCCGGAGTGCCCGTTGATAGAACTCGCGCAGACTCGCGTAGTTCCCGATCACTCCGTAGTAGTTGTAGTACCCTCGAAGCTTCGCATTCAGAACCTCAAACAACCGGTCCAGCCGCCAGTTCCTGTGCTCCTTGCACCACTCCCGCAAGCGCCGCAGAGAGGCCCGAAGCTTCCGCCGTGAGGTCCGACGCTTCACACACGCCGTCCCCGATCGGGACGCTCCCCAACGGTACTCGAACCCCAGGAACTCGATACCTCCCGAGTTGCCACGGTCACAACGGCTGAAGCGCACCACGCGGGTCTTCTCAGACGAGAGCTCCAGACCGAACTTGGACAGCCGTTCGCCAAGCGCTCTGTAGAAGACCTCCGCGTCGCTCCGGTGCTCGAACGCGCACACAAAATCGTCCGCGTAGCGGCAGAGATACGCCCGCCCTCTGATCCGCGGCTTCACCACGCGCTCGAACCAGAGGTCCAGTACGTAGTGAAGATAGATGTTCGCCAGAAGTGGTGAGATGATCCCGCCCTGGGGACATCCCGTCACCGGGTGGATCACCTCTCCATCTTCTTCCAGCACTCCGGCCTTCAGCCACTTCCGGATCAACCGAAGGAATGGCCCGTCGTCCACCCGCTCCTCGAGCATCCGCATCATCCAGTCGTGGTCTATGCGGTCGAAGAAGCTCTTGATGTCCGCTTCAACCACGTAGCCGTAGCTCCCGAACTGGAGTTCCCGTGTCAGGTCCCTCACCGCATCCCGGGCACCGACACCAGGACGGTACCCATAGCTACACGGAAGGAAGTCCTGTTCGTAGATCGCTCCGAGGATCCGGGCAACGCAGAGCTGCAGAAGCTTGTCCTGGACCGCCGGGATCCCCAGCGGCCGGCTCTTCCCGCCCTCCTTCGGTATGTTCCGTCGCCGAACCAGCTTCGCGCGGTAGTACTTCCGCTTCAGTCCCTCCACCAGACGCCCGATGTTCGCCTCAAGATCCTTCTCGTACTCCCGAGCAGACACCCCATCGACTCCACAGGCTGCCCGCTTGTTCAGAAGTGACCAGCAGGACCGCAGGTTCTCCTCGCTCAGCATCACAGAGAGGTTCTGAAAACGATAGCCCCGTTCCCGCCTCGCCTTGTCCGCTATCCCCCGCAGGGAGGTTCGCATGTCACTTCCGGCTCTGCTTGTCCGGTCCATGTTCCCTCTGCAGGCTGCGGACCACCGTCAGCCCCTTCCCCACGTGGACGGCTCTCCCGTCCTCAGAGTACTACGGGCTGATCCGACTCCCTGGATGCCTTCGGCCCGCCTCCCTTCTTCGGTCGGGCCTACCTGTGATCCCATCTCTCGATCCAGGAGCTACCAGGGCCTCCCAAGTTCTCAACGCTTCTCTCCATGCGTGCCACGCCCTGAGGACCCCGACAGACTCTCCGGAGTCTCACCGTAACGACTCCTTCGGTGTTGGCTTCCGGCTCGTTAACACCGTCGCCGTCTGCTTCTCTCGCTTATGACGGGGCTGTACCAGACCTCACGGAGTGCGGCCTCCGCTACGGCCCACATGGTTCCCTGTGTACGCTTCGGGCATCTCGTTCGGTCGCTTCACCTCCTCAATACCCGCAACACTCGGTACAGGTGGCTGGTTAGGCCTTACCTGGCGGGGACTCTCACCCCGCAAGAAGCGCCAAGCTGCTCTTGGCGCACTAACGGACCGCGTATCAGCCGCGAGCCGCAGGCGACCGTCAGCGTCATTGATCTGCCAGACGCCTTGTCTCACTGCCTCGATGCTGCAAGGTCGCACTACTCTTTCTCGAACCCGTGGCTCGTGAACTTCAGAGCCCGGCTGTTCTCCGTCACGGTGCGCACGGTCTGATCCGAGGCGCCATCCGGCAGTGTGACCTCTATCTCCAAAGTGACAGCCGCCTCCGCTCCTACCTGCCCCGCAAGGTGCGCTATCACCTCGTCCGCTATTCGGCTCGCATCACGCCCTACGCGGGTAGGATCCAGACTGACCGTGCCGTGAAAACGTCGTAGCTTGCGTTCCGGTTCCGGCGGCGGTGGAGGGGTAGGACCTGTGCCTGGGGCAGCACCGACACCAGGACCTGGCGGAGGTGCCGGCGTCTCGACATCCATCTGCTCCCGCGCCAGGTCAGGCTTCACAAGCAGCCCCGTACTCTCGGCCGATAGAGATATCGCTTGCCCACCACGCAGTCCCCGGTACCTCGCCGCACCTTCGTCGTGGCTCTCGGCGTACGCGAACGTATCGGACTGCCAGGTCAGGAGTGCTATGCCATCACAGATCGCACGCGCCAGCACATCTGACTCCGTGAGGCGCGGAAGGTAGAGGTACCGCGCGAAGTCCTCCACAAGCTGTCTAACCGCGACGTGATCGCCGCGCCACAGGGGCACATCGTCCATGTGCTTGCGCAGGATCGTCGAGCCGAGCGAGGTCACCAGCGACTCGTCGCTTCGAAGCCTCTTGCTCGCCCGCACCGCAAGAGCGTCGCCACCCGAAAGCCGGATGACCTGCCAGGTGATTGGGGCCTGCGGGTTGACCTGTTCCGGCACCAGCAGCCACTGGTACGTTTCGGGCAGTCGCGCCATCACCGCGCCGTCCGCGGCCCCCTTCTGAGTCTCGGCCTGTCTCACCTGGTGCGGGTCGAGGTTGAGCGTCTCTTTCTCCGCCAGGATCGACTCCCACGCCAGGAATCTGCGCACCGCCTCGTCAAGGTCCTGCAGGCGGACCTTGTCAGCCGCCAGGAAGACCAGTGTGTTGCGGTACAGGCGCGGGGTGTTGCCGCGCGACTCCAGAATGGTCCGCGCTGCCGTCTCGGCAGTGCTGCCGCCCCCCTTGCTGTAGGAATGCTCAGGGGGCAACACGACCAGCCGCGCGTCGAGGTCATCTGGCACGTCGGCGCCCGAGCGCGGCAGCGGGTGGATGCGTGAGAAGTTCGCTTTCTCTCGCAGGTCGGCACGCAATCGCTCGTCCAACTCCTGCGCCACCTTATCGGGATCGCGATTGAACTGCTCGGCGCGGTCCTCAGCGAGCTTCGTGACGGTCGGCTGCGTGGCGTACCAGAAGCAAGGGCCATCTTGATAGAGGTAGGTCGCGGCCGCCGAGAGCCGCCGCAGTGCATCGCCGAACACGGCCGGCGACTCGCCCGGCATTACGCAGCCGAGCTTCACCCGACGATCCTCCAGCCCGTGATGCGCCGCTGCCGCCGTGGGCGCCGAACCTAGATAGATGGTGCGCGCCACGCGCCGCGTCGCGTGCAGCTTGCCGAGATTTGGCTGCTCGGCGTCGATCTTGAGCGGCAGTGAGTTCGGCCCGTCAACGTCCTTCTCGATGATGGGAGCCCAGTTGTCCGAGAGGTAGCGCGTCAGCTCGGACTGCACACGCGGGTCGTCGATGGGAATCGTAGACGGCAGGATCAGCGGGTTGCGATCGCCCTTCTCCCACAGGCTGTGGATCACCGCCGCCATCAGACGCAGCACTCCGCGGGTGCGCTGGAACTTCACTAGCGTCGACCAGTCCGCGTAGAGTCGGTCGAAGATCTCGGGATGAATGGGGTACGCGGCCTGGATGCGTTTCTCGTAGTCGCCACCCTTGCACTCGGGTGGGAACTCGGCGCCCTGGGAGCGATAGAGGTCGGCGAAGGCGCGCGCGGTCACGTCACGCTGCTTGAATGCGTTCGGCCCGTCGAGCGGCTCGAACAGACGCCTCCGCACGATTTCGAAGCCTTCCTCAGCGGTCGCCGGCCTCCACGATGATTCCACTCGCCCAACCACGTTGCGCAGGCGGTCGAGCGCCTCGCGCCCGCGGATGCCGCCGACTTCCACGTCGTCTGCCTGCGCGTGCGGCGAGCCCGACGTATCCGAGGCGGGCAGCGAAATCACCAACAGGCAGTTGCCTGCGAGCTTCGCGGACTCAGTGAGCGCTTGGGCGAAAGTGAATTGGGTCTCAAAACCGCCGGCCGGGAGGTCGCTCTGATCGTGGAGCTGGCGCGCATAGGCCACCCACTCATCGATCAGCACGAGGCATGGTCCATACTCCTTGAACAGCTCGCGAAGCACGTCACCCGGGTTCGTGGCGTTCTCGTCGTCGGCCTTGACGCGCGCAAAGGCCTTCTTGCCGCCGAGTTGGTACGCCATCTCGCCCCACAGTGTGCGCACCACCGTGCCGTCAGGCTTGGTGACTGGATTCCCGGGCGAGATCCTGTTCCCCACCAGCACCACGCGCTTCGCCGTGGGCAGGCTCTTCACGCCAGCGTCGGCAAGCACCGCGTCGACGCCCGCCAGTTCGCTCCCGCTCGTTCCCGAGAACAAGTGGTAGAGCGCCAGCATCGAGTGGGTCTTGCCGCCGCCGAAGTTGGTCTGAAGCTGGACTACCGGATCGCCTCCCTTGCCCGAGATGCGCTGCACACCACACTCGAGAAGACGTTTCAGGCTGTCGGTGAGAAAAGTACGGCGGAAGAACTCCTGCGGTTTCCTGTATTCATCCGAGCCTTCTCCCAGGTGTACCTGCCACAGGTCGGCAGCGAACTCCGCATGCTGGTATCGACCGCTTGCCACGTCCGCGTGCGGCGTCACCACCTCGCGCCATGGTTTGAGCATGCCTGTCGCAGCCGCTTCAATCAGCGAGCCGCCTGCCTTGCGCTTCTCGCCGCGCACCTGCTCGTCGTATGTGAGTCGACGAAGCTCCATCTTCATCTTGCCTACTTCGTCGGCCTGCGGCGCCGAGACCGCTGTGAGCAGCCGCGACATTGAGTCGAG
>JBDRTQ010000442.1:0-2261 GCA_043823885.1 Candidatus Eiseniibacteriota bacterium
CCTGGAGGCGATTCTCCAGTGACCCGGCACGTGGCGAACCTCACCGCGTCGGTTCACCAGCGTCTCCTCAATGAGGCGAAGGCGACAGACCGTCCCTTCGACGAGATTCTCCAGCGGTTCGCCATCGAGAGGTTCCTGTACAGGCTGTCGAGTACCCGACCATCCTGGATTTTCCAGCGCCGGAGCTCAGTGGATATGCGGTCGAAAGCACGATCGCCGAGAAGTTCCAGGCAATGGTGAAGCTGGGTATTCTGAACAGCCGGATGAAGGATTTCTACGACGTCTGGATGCTGTCGGGTGCCCGCGATTTCAAGGGTGACGTTCTGGCCGAGGCGATTCGGAGGACGTTCTCGCGGCGCGGAACCCCAGTGACCGCCGACTCCATGGTCTTCGACCCTCAGTTCGCGAGGGACTCGGACAAGCAGACACAGTGGACGGCCTTCGCGGGAAGGCCCGGGCTGGAGGAGGCACCTGAGCGTTTCGTTGACGTGGCAGCAGCGGTTGCCTCCTTCCTGCGACCGGTGGCTCGGGCTATTGTCGACGGATTGGACTTCGACCTGACATGGAAGGCTCCCGGGCCCTGGAAGTGACCTGGGCCTCGTGGACGAGGGAACCGAGTCGGCTCCCCGGACCGGGGAAGAGCGAGGAGGTTACCGTGAAGGCACTGGTACGTGAAGGTCTGTTCGCTGTCGTGATCGCGCTCGTTTCTCTCTGGGCCGCCGCCGCCGCGGCCACCACATACACTGTCAAGTGGGACGGCACCGGGAACTTCCCGACCATCCAGGCGGCGGTCGACGCCGCCATCGACGGCGACATCATCGAACTGGAGGACGGGACGTACACCGGCGACGGCAACAGGGACATCCAGGTGCCGTCCCGGCCCATCACCATCCGGTCGCAGAGCAACAGCTACGAAAGGTGCATCGTCGACTGCGAGGGGAGCGGGCGCGCCGAGCGCCGCGGGTTCCACTTCCAGACGAACGTTGGCACCGGCAACCCGATGCTCCGGGGGATCGGCATCATCAACGGGTACACGACGATGGGCGGCGGCGGCATCTGGGTCGAGGGGGCGAGCCCTGAGATAAGGGACTGCGCCGTGGCGATGTGCACCGCGGCGGGCAGCGGCATCACGGGGGGCGGGATCTACGTCAGCGACGGCGCCGACCCCGACTTCTTCTTCTGTCTCGTCTCTCAGAATACGGCGGAGCACGGCGGCGGCGTGGCGATCGTGAACTCGGGCTGCCTGTTCTGGGACAGCGAGATCGGTGACAACACCGCTACCAATACCGGTGGAGGGGTCTACATCCAGAGCACCGACAACGTCACGTTCTCGTACAGCGACATCGTCAGCAACACCTCTCCGAGAGCCGGCGGGGTCCGGATGCTCGGTTCCAGCACGAGCTTCTTCAACGACAACATCAGCAGGAACGAGGCGACCGGCGGGCACTCCGGCGGCGTCTGGCTTCAGGGCGGCGCCCTGTGCACCTGCACGATCGTGGAGAACTCAGCCACGGAGGGAGGCGGAGGGGTTCACTGCGAGGACGGGAGCGGGTCCATCTACCGCTCCATCATCGCGTTCACGGAGGGCGGCTACGGCGTGGGGGCCACCCCAGGGAACGCACCGACTCTGAGTTGCTGCGACGTCTACGAGAATGCGGCAGGCAACTACGACGCGGTCGTGGGAGACCAGACGGAGCTGAATGACAACTTCTCGGAGGACCCGGAGTTCTGCGATCGCGACAGCGCCGACTACCGGCTGTTCGACACGTCCCCGTGCCTGGCCACCGAGAGTCCCTGTGAACAGCAGGTCGGTCGCTGGGGCCAGGGTTGCGACGATCCGGTGGAGGAGATGAGCTGGGGGAGGGTGAAGGGGATGTGGAGGTAGGGTCGACGCGGGCCCGCCGGTGGACATTAGGATCGAGGCGGTGCTGGGGGGGCTGGAGGCGGGGACGGGTGTGATTGAGGTGCTGGTGACGCTGCAGTAGAGGCGCGCGTCTACGCATTCCAGCAGAGCGAAGAGCACGACCACGACCCGAAGGGAGCTGGCGCCAACGGCTCCGTTCTCTTCTGCGCCACGCTTGATGTCCCGCTGTGGGCTCGGCGTTCTCGGTGAGATTCGCCAGCGGCGTTCCCTTGGGCAGGCGCCATCGCGGGTTCTTGACTGTGGCTCAAAAGTGTGGTACTCTTATACTCGAATTGCTTCAAGTGTGTGCTCGGGAATGGAGCCCGGCCGATGGCCGGGCGGCGCGTCGTGCGCGGGG
>JBDRTQ010000443.1:0-2231 GCA_043823885.1 Candidatus Eiseniibacteriota bacterium
GACAGCGCTCGACACCATCCTCGACGGCTTCGGCGGCATCGTGCGGATCGACGAGCTTGGCGAGCGTTTCGAAGAGGAGTGGCCCGCCGGCATGGTGTCCGGGACCGGCGTTGTGCGGCTGCTCGTCCGGCTGTCGTCCGCCCGTGCGCAGCTCGTCGATGTAGACGGCGTCGAGGTGCCGCTGGTCGCGCGAGCCGCCTTCGACCGCGACACGCTGCGGGCCTTCTCGGCCGAGGTTGTCCGCCTCGCGGGGCAGTGGCCGCCGGTCGAACCCGAGACCGCCCGACGAACGCTGTCGGTCCTTCTCCCGCACTACGACGGCGACCCGCTCTCCCTTGGTGTGCGGCTCTGTGAAGACGTCGAGCTGATGGACACCGGCCACCTGTTCATCGGGCCGGTCGACTCGAAGCAGAGCATTGCCTTCGTGCTCGATCAGACCAGGGACCCCCTCCTGCTCGACGACCTCGAGCGTCGTGTCCGCAGGGCCTTCGGCGAGGGCACGCCGTATCCGGACGCGGATCACCTGATGGAGATCTTGAGGGATCTCGAATGTCGGGTGCAGGGGCATTACGTCATCCCCGGCCGGACCGGCTCGGTGATTGCGGGGCCCGCTCTTCCGGGTGACGAGCTGCCCGGGACGCTCGGCAACACGCGGTCCCCCGAGGAGGTCGTTCGCGACATGCTCAGGGACGCCGCGTCCTCGCGCGGCTTCCGCATGCTCGTGACACCACCCGAGAAGCACGCGGAGATCGGCCGCTCCGTCGCCCAGGCGCTCGGTGGCACCTGGGTGTCGTTCGATGACGCCTTCTTCGCCGAGCATGGAGGAGACATCGCATCCCTCGAGCGCGCCGAGAAGTTCGTGGCCCAGCGCGACGCGTTGACCGAGGCCGCAGAGGAGACGCTCTCCCGCTTGCTCGAAGAGCACGGACGGTCGGGCAACGTCGTCGTGCTCGGCGACACCGCCCTCTTCGGCCTCTGTGAAGCGCTCGACTTTCCGAGACGTCTGTACGACGAGACCTTATCCGGCGGCCTGGGCTTCTGGGTGCTGGTCGTGCCGGGCGTGATTCACAACCGTCAGCCGCGATTCAACGAGGACGCCCCGCTGTGGCACCTCGAAGGCGCGACGCTGCCACTACTGAACCCGCTGCCCTCGGCAGCTCAAGCGGGGTGAGCTGACCGATGAAGCCAGCAGACCGAGCCAAACTGACCACCGCCCTTCGCGAGCACGTCGCCAAGGTCGCCGACGACCTGCGCGCCAAGATGCGCGCCGACGCAGCCGTGCGCGACCGGGCCAAGAAGCTCCACGCCGATGAGCAGGTGGGGGAGGACTTCGACGTCTGGACCGACCTGCTCGCCCGCCGCGCGGCCGTGCTGTGGATCCTCAAGTCCGTCTACGTGCGCGTGCTCGAGGATCGGGGGCTCCTCTCACCCGGCCGTATCCTCGACGGTGAAGCCCAGCAGCTCTTCGAGCGCCTGGCGCCCAACCTCGGCGAGACAGCCTTCCTGCGCTGGGTGTATCGCGACCTCGCGAGCCAGAGAGGCGGCCTTCCCGAGTTGTTCAGCCCGCAGCCCGCCGAGGTTGCGCTGCCCTCGGATGCGCTGTCGCGCGACCTGCTCCGCTTCTGGCGGCACCGCGATCCAGACTCGGGCGCCCACTGGAGCTTCGCTGAGGAGAAGTTCGAGGGCGAGCTGATGGGCGACCTGTACCAGGAGCTCGATCCGGTTGTGAAGGACCGCTTCGCCCTGTGCCAGACGCCCGATTTCGTGCGCGCGTTCATCCTGGACCGGACGCTCACGCCGGCCATCGAGACCTTCGGCGCTGACGAGGTGCGGCTGCTCGACCCGGCCTGCGGCTCGGGCCACTTCCTCATCGACGGGCTCAAGCGGCTGGTGGCGGCCACCGCCGAGAAGCACCCGGACTGGGAGAAGAGGAAGCTCGTTACTCACTGCCTCGAACGGGTGGTTGGCATCGACCTCAACGACTACGCTTGCGCGCTCGCTCGGGCGCGCCTGGTCATGACGGCCGCAGAGCTCGCCGGCGTCGGCACCCTCGCCGAGGCGGCGCAGTTCCATCCGCATGTCTACTGGGCCGATGGGCTCGAGCAGGTGGAGAAGGGCAAGGACACGCGGGGGCACCAGCTCGACCTCCTGGACCCGAGCAAGAACGAGGCGCCGAAGGCGAGCCTGACGAGGCCCGAGGTGCGGGCGGCGCTGTGCAAGGTGCTGGAACC
>JBDRTQ010000444.1:0-2163 GCA_043823885.1 Candidatus Eiseniibacteriota bacterium
CGACGGCCTTCTCAGACTGCGCGAGCTTCGGATCCTTGCCGCGCTCGCCGCCGCAATCGAGAATCGTCAGAGAGGCCGTGTCAGTGACCGTGCCATCGTCGTCAGTAGCATCGACGGTGATGACGATGGTGCCCGCAGGCGCCATCGGCGGAATCATCAGCATCGCTTCATGCGTGATGGCTTCACCGGCCGCCAGCGGGAACGGGTAGCACTCGAACGGGCCCATGACGTGGCCCATGAACTCGAACGTGAACGCGAGCGTGACCTCTGTCTCCTCGGCGCCTACGTTCTCGAGCGCGAAGAAGAAGCTCGCCTCATCGCCCGGGCAGACCTCGGTCGGGTCGAAGGCGATGTCCACTTCGACCAGCGCCAGCGCAGTGGCCGGCATCAGGAGCGTCGCCACCAGCGCGCTCAGCAGCAAGAACCTCATCTCTCTCCCCCTTCTGCGGGGCCGGGAGGCCCCATCCGTGGAGGCCCGAATGCCCCCCCCTTGGTCAACCATTCCACTCCTCAGCACGCCCCTAGGAATTCCAACTAGATACATTATAGCACATCTTGAAGCAGATGTAAAGGGGAGCGAATCTAGTCAGCCAGGTATCTAGTCAGCCTCGCCCCGAGAACTCCGCCGGCTTGGCGTTCCCGGGCCCGCATCAGACCGCTCCCGCCTCAGCCCTGGGGACACTTGTGAGACGCGTGATTCCCCTTTACAGGTTCCGACCCCGGTGATAGGGTGCAGCTTGGTGGGTCGGGTGGAGCGACACCGTCCATGGCTGTCGGTATGGTGCGCTGCTTCCGGGCTTGCTGAAGGCCTGGTTCAGTCTAGGAGTCTTCGGCCGTCCTACGAAGCGAACGAAGTTGACTTCGTTCGCCGTCCCCCCTCACCGCGGGAGCGTCAGCGGCCGGGCGCTCCCGTATTTCTTTCGGCCACCGGTGCGCGGGGCCGATGGAGGTCGGGTTCTCTCCGTCGCGGCTCCCCGGCGGACGGCGGTCGGGTTCCCTCCGGCTGCTTGACTTCGTCTTTCAAAGACTGCTAACATCTACAGGGCTGGGGTGGTTACACGAACGGGGGAGACGTGCCTCTCAGGAAGAAGCGCAAGAGGTCGGACGAGACTGAGGACAGGCCCAAGTCGGGGCTGATCCTCGTGAAGGACGGTGTGCACAGGGAGGTGACGTTCGAGGAACTGGCCCTCTCGAACACGCTCTCTCTCGAGGCGCTGGTTCGGGTGCTGTCCCGTAACGGGAGCGTCGATCCAAGCGAACTGATGAGCGAGATGGACAAGGTCAAGGCGGAGCGATTCCGGGACGGCACGCCGGTCCCGGACGACGACGTCACTCACTAGGGGGTTTTTTCAATGCTGCTCGTAACACTGCTCGGTCCCGAGACGGCGCACGCAATGGGCGCGACAGGCGCACAGAGCGAGGGCGGCGGGGGTGGTACCAGCATGCTCATCATGCTGGTCGCCATATTCGCCATCTTCTACTTCCTGATGATCCGACCTGAGTCCAAGCGGCGCAAAGAGCGCCAGTCTATGATCGACTCGCTCGCCAGAGGCGACAAGATAGTGACCATCGGCGGCCTCTACGGTGAGGTGCAGGATGTTCACGACGACAAGGTCGTCATCCGCATAGCAGAGAGCCTCAAGGTCGAGGTTGCGAAGACCGCGATCAGCGGCAAGAGGACCTAGCGCACGGAATGGCCATACTCCCGACCATAAAGCACGGCGCCGCGGTTCTCACGACCCGCATGGAGCCCATCGAAGGCGTGACCGACGAGATTCGGGTGCTCATCGATGACATGATAGACACCATGCGGAACGGGGAGACGCCGGGGGTGGGGCTCGCGGCCCCTCAGATCGGCAGGGCGCTCCGCATCATAGTGGCAGAGCCTCCACCCGACCACGAGGGGACTGAAGCCATCTACGACGGCGCCGTCGTTCTCATTAACCCAGAGATCGTCTACGCCACAGGTCACACGGTCATCGAGGAGGGCTGCCTCAGCTGCCCGGGCGTGACGGCCGACGTCGAGCGTCCCAGTCACATCGTTATCAAGGGGCTCGACCGAAGCGGCGATGCGGTCAAGCTGGAGGTCGAGGGCGCGCTGGCGAGGATCTTCCAGCACGAAGTCGACCACCTGCACGGCAAGTTCTTCTTCGATCATCTCAA
>JBDRTQ010000445.1:0-2113 GCA_043823885.1 Candidatus Eiseniibacteriota bacterium
GCCGGCTCGACTGACCTGTTCATGATCGTCTGGGAGGCGGACGATGCTTCGGGGGAGATGATCGATACGGAGTTCGAGATCTTCGGTCAGTTCTTCGCGAACGACGGCGCGAGTGGAGTCTCTGACCTCGCGCTTCCTGGCACCGGCCCGGTTCTGGACCAGAACCACCCCAACCCGTTCAACCCATCCACGACGATTCACTTCAGGCTGCTGGCCGACGAAGTTGTGCGTCTGGAGGTCTACGGGATTCGGGGGCAGCGGGTGCGGACTCTGGTCTCAGGGCGCCGGGGGGCGGGTCTGCACTCCGTCGTGTGGGACGGCACAGATGACGCCGGCACGCGCGTGGCCAGCGGCATCTACTTCTATCAGCTGACAGTTGGGAGTGAGCGCCTGGGCAGGAAGATGTCGATCCTTAAATGACACCATCACGTCGGCGCTTCGATGAGGACGGGGCTGAGCTCGTGAGGGCTCAGCCCCGTCTTGTTCTGCCGTCTGGGTGCGTTCTCCGCCTGTTGCGCAACACGATGGAGGCACGGTCTCGGCTTCCCTGCCCCGACGGGTGTTTCCCGGCCGGCCGGCTCCGGGCGAATCCCGGCCCTGCTGTCACCTGCCTTCCATCCGGTCCCCGTATCTGTACCCCATCCACACCCGGACGCGGTCGTGGCTGTAGGCGGGGTTCCGCTCGTCCGTATTGTCGGCCGTCAGATGAGCGAACACGGCTCCGGATGTTCCCAATCGATAGGCCACGTCCGCCTCGAGTGTCCGTTCGAAGTCTTCCCGTACGGGCCGGTCAGGGTTGTTCGCGACGTATGCTCGCTCGTAGTCTCTGTGCAGGTATTTGTACGACAGCTCCACGTCCAGCGGTCCTATCGAGTCGATTCGGAGCATCGGCTCGATTACCCACCGCTTGCAGTCGTAGTAGCCCTCGAACAGATCCGTCCGGATCCGCCGCTCCGCGCGAAGCCTCCATGATCCCCAGTCCCTCCGCCGGCTCTCAAGCGACACGACGCCAGTCGAGTACTGAAACGACCTGGCAATGCCAGCGACCTCGTCCCCGGCGAGGTCCCTTGCCAGCCGTTCGTCGTGGTTGTTCTGAGAGAGAGCGTACTCCAGCTTCAGCCTGAGATGCCGACCGAGTTCCTGCCAGATCTCGAGATCCCACTTCCAGCTGTCGTAGTCCAGGGATTGGACATCCGGGAGATCGTCGTAGTCCTCGAGATAGTCACGTCTAAGCAGGCGGTACTCGACCTTCAGCAGATTCGAGGGGAGGACTCTCACTGACAGCTCGGTTGCTCCACCCATGACCCAGCTGTCGAATCGACCGCCCAGTGCCGTCGTGTCGCTCTCGGAGATCTCGATTGCCTCATCGCCCGTGATTCGGCTGACATCGGTCCTCTGGCGGTTCCGTGCGAATCCGCGGATCTCGACATCGAGCGACGGAACTTCCACCTTCCTGCGATTTCGGCCGACTATGCGGCGGTCGAAGTCCACTCTCAGGTCGTATTTCTCTTGCGTGCCGTCCGTCTCGTAGTGTGGGAAGATGAGGCCGCGCGCTTGGAGCGAGACATCGAGTTCAGACGACAGCGTCGAGAGGATGTCGAAGGATGTCGCGAGATCGTAGGTTAGAAAGGGAGCGTCGTTTAGCCCGTCCGCTTCCCGGTAGATGTTGTCGTCGTAGCCGACGCCGACCTCGACCTCAGGGCTGAGATCGCACATGGCCGCCGGAACCCCAGCCACCAGCTGAAAGACGACGAGTATGAGCAGGCCACTGAACCGCACGCGCACCTCTTCACAGGTTCGACCGCGGGAAACGCGCAGGTGCTACACGCCGTTCCCCATCGCGGCACGGCCGGGTGACTCCCTCCTCTAGACAGCGTCGGCAGCCTCAGCGTTCCGTGGCAGGTCCGATGCCCGCCCAGCATGAGGCTGCTTGTTCTTCAGTCTAGTCGGTCGCCGGTTGCGTGTCAAACAGACAGGGGGAGCATGACAGGGGGAGCACCTCTCGCACCTCTCGTCGCACCTCTCGTCGCACCTCTCAGTCGTTTAAGCAAAGTCAAAGTGTCCTCGCAACAGCAAAGGATAAATGTCCTATATGGAGGGGGCGCGGGCTTCG
>JBDRTQ010000446.1:0-7711 GCA_043823885.1 Candidatus Eiseniibacteriota bacterium
GACCCGCCTGCCTGCTACGTCGTAGATGTGCATTCCGACCTTCGCTCCGTCGTTCGCCACCGCGTATCGGATCGAGGTCGTGGGATGGCACGGGTTGGGCGAGTTCTGAAGCAGCCGGTTGACACGGCCGACCTCGGCGTCATCGACACCCGCGCTCCCGATCAGACCGGAGTCGTCGAGCATGCGCGTGACGTACTCGAGGCGCGTCGACGGGTACGAGCCGTCGGTCATCCCGCCGAGAAGGACCGGTACCATGTAGCGGCGGCCGGCCGTGCCGGCGTCGACGTAGATAGCGCCGCGCTCCAGCGCGCCCTGATCCAGCCATACGAGCGCCGCGTCCGCGCCGCCGTCCGGTCCCACCACACCGACGAACTGGTCGGGCCACCCCTGGTAGTCGTAGTCGAGCGACATGCCCTGGGTCAGCCGTCCGGACTGGCCCGTAACGGAATCGACGTTCCCCTCTGCCTTGCCGAGGCCGGTGGCGTAGGTCGCGTGGAACAGGTTCCAGAGCCCGATGGTCGTGGGGCTGCCGTTGACGTAGTACGCGCCGCCGAACATGGGCTCCTCGATGTAGACGTCGCCTCCGTCCTCAATGAAGCTCGTAAGCGCGGCCGCGTCGACGTCGGTCATCGGAACGTTCGCCTCGGGCTCGCCGAAGTTGACCACTCCGCCCAGGTAGATGATCAGTTCGAAGGGGGAGAGGTCAGCGGGGAGCGTCTCCGAGACGGAGTACAGCTCGCCGATCGAGTCGAGTGCCTCGACCCACGGGACTTCGCTGCCGTCGGCCGTCGTGTAATCGTCCCCTATGCCGTCGAACGGCTTGTCACCGTCGTCGGCGTCCCACAGCAGTACTCTGGAGTTCACACTGGCGGCTATCGGCCCCCTGGACGACACGTCGGTCCGCTCGTTGCCCGAGAGGTCCGCGGCGGTGATCGCGTAGTAGTAGTCCTGATTGTTCTCGGCGGTCTCATCGGGCCATTCCGTCGTCGTCACGTCCAGCAGGTCCGTCGCTATGGGCGTCATGCCTGCGACGTCCCAGAATCTCTCAGTGTCGCGGTAGACCCGGTAGTTCGCGAAGTCGGACGGCGGAGCGTAGCCCGACCAGCCCAGCAGCACGACCCCGCCCAGGTCGAACGGGTCGACAGGAATCAGGTTGTCGACGGACGCAGGAGCGTCAGTGTCCGGAGGCTGGTCGACGATAGCAATGCTGCCCTCGTAGGGGAGGATGCCCTGGCCGGTGACCACGACCGTCATTGTCCCCTCGACCGTCGGTCCCGGAGACAGCGTCGCCACTCCGTCGGGGCCGGTGACCGCGACGGTCGACACTTCGCTGTTCGAGAGACCGACGGTGGCGCCCGGAACCGCTGCACCCGCTCTCGCGACCGTCACGAGCAGCTCGTGACTCCCGAGAGGCACCGCGGCAGGGTGGGCGACAGAAGCAACGATCGGATTTGCGGTCCAGATGCGGGTCTCCGGGTCTCCGAGGAGGTTGAGCTCGTAGAGCGTGTACCGCACGTACCCGTTCGTCCTCGCGGACTCAACGTAGAAGTCCTTGTGCGCGGCGTGCGCGACTCCGGCATGCTCCAGCCCTTCATTGAAGAGCTTCTTGAAGAACTCACGGTCGAACACGTCGCCTGTCCCGCTGCCGGGATTGCCGGGCGAGCCCCATCCGTAACGGCTGTTGCCGATGTAGGCGATTCCGCCGCCGCCGGGCGAATTGTTCCAGTGCTCCGCAATGCAGTCCTTGTCGATCGCAGCGGACCAGCAGCCCATCGAGTAGAAGAGCCCGTAACTCGGGGCGTTGGTCAGGCCGTCGAAGTGGGAACGGTAGAGAGCGCCGCCTCCGATGGACAGGACCGTCGTGTTCGCGTGACCGTTGTGGTTGACGATGTTGCAGCCGTCGTTCATGGCGGCGACCGCGCTCGACGTCGACAGATTGCCGCTCGTCTGGTAGAGCTTCGTGATGGGGTCGAAGCGCTCCGGCACCGACTCGTCGTCGATCATGTTCTTGCATATCGCGTGGTCTGTCCACGGATCGTCCCAGAGGACCTCTGCCATGAAGAGCATGTCCTGCTGATAGTCGGTGGGCAGCGGGTCTCCCCCTGGAGCGCCCTCGTAGGTCAGGACCTTGTTGACGAACCGGGCCGCCTCCGTGGTGTTGTCGACCGGCGCCCGACCGACGAAGACGTCCGCATACATGTCGATCTCGTCGATCGAGATCTGGCCGTAGGTGCCGTTGCCGCTCGCATCCCAGGTTCCGTCGAGGTCACCGTAGTAGAGGTCGCATCGGATCTCGTCCTCGTCCGCCGCACCGCCGACCCCGGACGTCATCGCGTAGACCGTGCGCTCAGGGACGACACCGGTGTCTCCTCCCAGAAGCACCCATACGGTGCCCTTGTTCTCGTAGTAATCGATGATGCAGTTCCGGATCTGGTCCTGCTGGTCGACTCCTCCGTAGTTGGCGTAGACCCAGGTTGTGGTGACCACCTCGGTCGTCAGTCCCTTCTGCTCCTTCCAGTCCGCCAGGTCCTGGAAGATGGGCTCGTAGGAAGACGAGGTGATGACCAGATAGTCGACCTCACCGCGGCCCGCCCTGGGGCCTGCGGTCCTGTCGATCACATCCTCCGGATTGACGACGAGCGATCGCGAACGATCCGCGGCCGCCTTCGCCGATCCGGGGGACTGCAGGCCCGGCATCCTCACTGTCCTGCGCGCGGGCTCGAGCGTGAGCGTGATCTCGGTCCGCTCGTTGAGCGAGAGCTGCCCGCGACCCGCCACGTACTGGACCGGGTGGAACGCGACCGTGGCGATGCCCTGGCCGCCGGCGTTACCCGAGCCTAAGAGCAGGCAGCTCTGCTCCGGGTAGGGGAGCTGTGAGGCGTACGCCGTCTCGTTCGGGTCTGTCCATCCGGCGAGTTCGGGCATGGAGAGCGGGACCTCGGGCTGTCTCGGCCGCACCAGGTACGATCCGGGGATCTCGCGCCTCGAAAGGACCCTCGCGTCGGCGCGGACCGCCATCATCCCGTCCGGCAGGGCGAACCTGACGAACTCGAGCGGCAGCTCGGGGTATCCCTCCGCGTGTGTGGTCACCCGCCCCTCGAGCCGCACGACGTCGAACTCGCCCGAGCGCTCAAGCGACAGATCCTGAAGCGATACCCAAATGGTCGTAGTAAGCGCGTCGGCGGACGCGGCGGCGGTGACGCTGAGCGCACACAGCGCGACGACAACGAGCAGCACTATCCGAAGACCGGACAAGCGCATGGAAATCCCCCTTCGCCGGAGTCACTACTGCCTAACTCGTTCTATTGCCTCATTTTAACCTATTCCGTCGTTCTAGTCAAGAGCTACCGCCTCAGGAACGCCCATGCAAGGAGCGCCGGCTCAGAAGCGCCGGCTCAGAAGCGCCGGCGGGGGGGCGCCGGTGAGTGACGCTACGGCCCCTGACAGCAACGCGGCGCACAACCCGGAACCTCATCGATTCCCGGGAGCGCGCCGCGCTGGTATCGTCAGGCAGGGGTTGCCGCCCTGCAGTCTGTCTCTATCTATACTCTATCTATAGAGCGCCTTGACCCGCGACCACGAGGCCCTCTCTACGGGATCCTCATGCAGGCCCTCGAACCAGACGTCGTCGATCATGGCGCCGGCGTCCCCGCCGCCGGCCGGTCCGCAGCCGTTGTCCGTGGTGTACATGACCCAGAGGAACCCACCCCAGGTGTAGGGCGGGTCATCGAACTGGGTGATGTCGAAGCCGATGTTGTAGGCGGTGCCGCCCCAGCCATCGCACGCCCCGAAGTCGCCCCAGTAGGCCGCGATGCCGTAGTAGGTGACTCCGTCGGTAGTGCCATGCATCGCAACGTAGTCGTTGTCCACTGTCGGGATCGCGAAGTGCATCGCGACGTGAACCGTGCACGTGTACGCACCCGTCAGATCGACGAGCGGTGAGTAGAGCCCGTTCTGAAGCAGGGCAGGCACGAAGCCCGTGTCGGCGTCGTCGCCGCACCACCAGCTGTGCGGGTCAGAGAGCGCCGGGCACATCCTGTCGATGACGTGCCAGTAGTCGCCGGCCGCCGCCGGGACTGAGGGCGTGCACAGGCCGCCCGTCTCCACGTCGTCGTAGAAGAACACGGCGCCGCCGAAATAGTCGAAGATCTTGATGTTGTCGCACATGAACCCGCCACCGACCGACAGATAGTCGCCGTCCTCATCCGACCAGCCCCCGTCGGAGACAAAGCGGAACCGAGCGACGAACGGATTGTCGTAGGTGGCCATGATGAACCCGTACAGACCGATGTCCGTCCAGCCCCCCGTGCCGTCGTAGCCGCGGTTGAGGTTCACGAAGTTGCCGAGGCTCTCTGCCTGCACGTATGTGTAGTCGTATCCCAGTTCGGAATCGTGCCGGAACGCGTACGTGAAGATGGGGTAGGTGGCGGCGGAGACGTCGGTGACCGGGACGAGGAGTCGGTCGTCCCAGCTGTTGCCGTAGCCCCCGTCGGCGTCGTATGCGAAGCCGCCACACCACCACGAGCTGCCGGCGTACGCCATGTAGGTGTCAACGTGGAAGTGGGGGGTTGAGGAGGCCGAGAAGTCAGCCGTGCTCCAGCCGCTGACGTCGCCCTCGATGTCGTCGGTCCAGAACACCTGGTTCGGATACCTGTAGGGCTCGATCTCGAAGATTGGCGAGGCCACCTGATTCTTCGCCAGTGCCGGCACGCACGCGAAGAAGATGAAGGCCGCCGCAACCGCTACGAATACAGTCCACCTCACAGGACACCTCCTGTTTCGTGAGCCTTGCGGCCACGGTCCCAGCGAACCCGGGGTCCGGCCGCATCCCATTGGACTCCGCGGGTCATTGTCGGAGCACGGTATGGCGCCTGTCAACAGAAAAAGACGTCGAGACTCGCAGGATGTCCACTATAAGGAAAGCGGGTAGAGCGCTCCATGGGGGCGCTGGACGCCGCTCTGAGCAGGTCCCGCTTGACACCGCGCCCCGCGCGCCGTATATGATGAGGCGACCCGTCGGTGGCGACGGGTCTCGTACGGATAGCGCGCGGAGGCGTGGCGGCTCGATCGGAGGCGGGATGCACAAGGACACCGTGGTCATGATCCTGGCGGGAGGCAGGGGGGAGCGTCTCTGGCCCCTCACCAGAGACCGGGCCAAGCCCGCAGTTCCTTTCGGGGGAATCTACAGGATCATCGATTTCAGCCTCTCCAACGCCATGAACTCTGGCCTTCGCCAGATCTTCGTGCTGACCCAGTACAAGTCCATCTCTCTGACGAGGCACATTCGCCGCGGCTGGGGGCACCTGAGCTACGCGCTCGGTGAGTTCATCGAGAACGTGCCCGCGCAGCAGCGCCTCGGAGAGGTGTGGTACAGGGGGACGGCCGACGCCATATGGCAGAACGTCTACCTCCTCGACCAGATGCAGCCAAGGCCCCGCTACGTGCTCGTACTCTCCGGCGATCACGTCTATCAGATGGATTACACAGGCCTGCTTGCCTTCCACGCCGCCGCGGGGGGCGCGGTGACCGTCTGCGCGCAGGAACGGCCGGCGGAAGGGGCGTCCGAGTTCGGCGTGATCACCGTGGACGACGCTTTTCGGATCCGCGCCTTCCAGGAGAAGCCCGAGCGGCCCGATACGATGCCGGGGAAGCCCGACCGCGTGCTGGCCTCGATGGGGGTCTACGTGTTCAACACAGACTTCCTGATCGAGCGTCTGAGCGAGTCGGCCGAGCGCGACATGTTCGACTTCGGTCACGACCTGCTGCCCGAGTTCATTGCGAGAGGCGACGATGTCCGCGCCTACTCCTTCGGTCACGACGGAGCTCCTGGCTACTGGCGCGACGTCGGCACGCTGGACGCGTACTGGGAAGCGAACATGGACCTCGTCGGCACGACCCCGGAGCTGAATCTCTACGACAGGGAATGGCCGATCCACACCTACCAGGGCAGGTACCCGCCCGCCAAGTTCCTCCACGACGGTGCTCAGGAGGGCGACAGGATGGGTGTGGCTGTCGATTCGATAGTGTCTACCGGGTGCATCATCTCCGGAGGCCGGATCCAGAGATGTGTGCTCTCGCCGCGCGTGAGAACTAACAGCTACAGCTACGCGTTCGAGTCCATCCTGATGGAGGACGTCGACGTCGGGCGCTACGCGAAACTGCGCCGCGTCATCGTGGACAAGAGCGTGCGGATCCCCCCGAAGACCCAGATAGGGTACGATCCCGTCGAGGACGCACAGCGATTCACGATCTCCGACAGCGGCGTCGTCGTAGTGCCCAAGGGCTTCACTTTCTAGTACGAACTCGTCGCATCGGCGCAGTGGGGACCAACCTCCGGCGCCGCCGCTCTGTCAGACTCTGTGGAGCCTCGTTCGGGACGCCCCTCCCTGGAACCGCGGATGGAACCACCATGTCCGAGCGCCCGTCTTACAGCACTACGACCCGGCGCGGACGCGACCGGCGCTACAAGAGAGGGATCGCCTGGTCGACAGCGTGGGCCGTTGTGTTCCACGTCCTGCTGGTGCTGGCCGTCGCCCCGTTGCAGGAGCGGATCCCGCTCGTCAGGCGGAGCGGCTACAGGGGGGAGATCCGCCTGCTCCCCGAGATCTCGGTAATGAGGGACGCGGCCGAGATCGAGAGCGAGGCGCTTGCGAGGGGCAGAGAGCTGGGTGGTTCCGGCTTCAGGTTGGTCGAACTTCGCATCGCCGAGCTCGAGCTGCCGAGGAAGACCTCGACCGAGGCCGAGGCCGAAGAGCCGGACCCGACGCTGGGAGACGACGCCCGGAACCTGCTCGACACATCGCTGCCACAACCCACCGGACAGGAGATCGTGATCGAGCACCTCGTCGAGCCCGTCTACCCGCAGTCCGCGATAGACGCGGGCATCGAGGGCGTCGCCGTCTTCGGGGTCAGGGTAGAAGCGACGGGCGAGGTCCGCCAGGCATGGCTCGTCGAGTCCGAGGTCAGCGGCGAATGCAACATGGAGGCGCAGCGCGCGCTCCTGCAATGGAGATTCGCGCCCTATCTCGTCGACGGCAGTCCCGCCCCGTTCCTGAAGCACTACCGTTTCCGGTTCAAACTGACTGACGGACTTCGCGATGCCCGGGAAGCTCGCGTGACATCGGAGAATCGTCCGCTTCCGGCTCCGCGCCAGGCTCCATGAGCACGCCGGCCCATCGCACCGCCCCGATCTCCCGGACCGCCCAGGTTTCTCGCACCGCCCCGGTCTCCTGGACCGCCCAGGTTCCTCGAACCACCCCTGTCCTTGACACGGGCGCGCCCGGTGGGCCAGACTCGCCGTACGGGTCGTCAGACCGCGCGCGGCGAACGACAACATCCTCTGAGAGGTGCAGATGAGATTCGGTATGCGCTCGGGATCCACGTCCGTCTTGACCGCCGCGGCGTTCGTCTCCGCGCTCGTCGTCGCATTGCTTCCCTTCGTGCTCGCGGCCGACGCCGTGCGCGCGGACGGTCCCGACGAGCGCTTCGTGCCCGTCGAGGAACTGCGGCGCGGGGACAGGTGCGTGGGGCGCACCGTCTTCGTAGGGACGGACATCGAGGAGTTCGAGCTCGAGATACTGGGAGTGGTGCGTGGGGCGTCGCCGGGCACCGACCTCATCATCGGCAGGGCGGAAGGCGCCGTGCTCGAGGGCACCGGCATACTGGAGGGCATGAGCGGGAGTCCCGTCTCTAAGGACGGCAGGCTCGTCGG
>JBDRTQ010000447.1:0-5784 GCA_043823885.1 Candidatus Eiseniibacteriota bacterium
AGGTCCTCGAAGTCAGCGTCGAAGATCCAGAGCGTCTCCGCGCGCGCGGCTGGTCGCGACACGTCGTGTGCACCTCGCGGCGGAGGCACGACACTCCGGATGTCGTCTGCTGCCGGCCGAGCGGCTGCACTTGCCGCGAACAGGAGCACCACCGCAGCGCCTGAGACCGCTAGCCTCACAACTCGCATCACACACCTCCGTCTGTCCCAGTGCTCTCTACTTCAGCAGCACGAGCTTCCTGTTCGCGCGGAAGGCGTCGGCGGGGCCGCGAGCTTCCATTTTTAGGAAGTAGACCCCGCTAGCGGCGCGCCATCCGGCATCGGTCGTGCCGTCCCAGACTATCTTGTGCGCGCCCGCCTCGACGTCACGGTCGACCAGGGTTCGCACAGCACGGCCAGCCAGGTCGTAGATGCGCAGCGTCATGCGGCCCGGTACAGCAACGCTGTACTCGATCGTCGTGCGAGGATTGAAGGGGTTGGGGCGCGCGTGATCGAGGCGGTTCGCGAAGACGCTCTCATCCGCTCCGGTCGGCGGTCCGGTCGGGGTCTTGCCGAAGTACTCCATGATGTTCGCCATGAGATCGACGCGGTCAGGGCAGCCGGTCGTGTAGTGGCCGTTCGGGAGCAGGTCGCCGACCATGAACTCGATCCCGAATCCGAGGTTGACCGTCTGATACGCCATCGTAGGGTGTGTGTATGCGACTCCGGCCGGCCAAAAGGCCATGTCGGCGGTCACATACTCAGCCACCAGCTCCGCTCCTTCGGCCGCCGAATCCGGCTGCACCACATCGTAGTAGTACGGCCAGGGACACAACGCGTCCCAGAGGTGGCACTCGCGGTCATCGAAGGTCATGAAGTCGAAGCCCCCTGCCGCGTCGCGCAGGACCGGCATCGTGTCCTCGTAGGTCCCGGCGCTGTTCTGCACGTACTCGGTGGCAAGCCACTCTTCGTAGAAGCCGAGCGTGTCCTTGCCGTTCTGAATCAGCTCGTACCCGATGTCGTTGCCCGTCAGGAGGAGGTTCCTCTCCTTGCCCTCCAGTGACTCGCCCAGCCACTCGATGAGGTTGCGTTGATCGAACTCGCGAATCGTGTAGGCGTCGAACTCGTTCGTGAACCAGATCTGCGTGTCGTAGTACTTCATCCCGGAGCTGTCAGGCCCATCCGACAGTATGCTGCCCGACGGCACATTGACGTCGAAGACGTCGTACTCGAAGCCGAGGATGTCCAGCGCCTCCCGGAAGTAGCGCTCGCTCGTGTGGCGATGTCGGCGATCCTCCCCGGGGGTCGTCCTGCCGTGCTTGTCGACGAGGAGAACCGCGGGGTCGGCCACGCTTCCCATAATGGGCAGAATGGAGAACTCGTAGTAGGCCTCGGGGGCGTTCTTCGGGTGGGTGCAGGTGTTCCCGGCCCCGTCTGTTGCCTCGAAGTAGTAGCGGATCTCAGCGCCGGGCACGATTTCGGTAGTCGGGGGCGGTACGTTCCAGTCGTTGTAGCGGGGATCGAATCGTCGGCACGGGTAGGACGTCGTCGTGATTCCGTTCGTCGCCACGAGAGTCACGCTGACAATGTCGTCATCGTCCCTGACGTCGATGATCGCGGAGTCCTCGAGCGCCTCGGCCATCTGCTCCACGAACCAGTCGTTGAAGCGAGACCAGGCTGAGTAGCGCCACGTCGTACCCGGCTCGCCGGTCGGAACGCCGACCCGCTGCCGGTCGAGCATGAAGCCGGTCCAGTGCCACCCCGGGTAGGCAGGAGCGATGTTCCACAGCTGCCAGTTGATCGCAATCCACTCCTTCCCCGCAAACTCGTCCCAATCATCCGTCCGCGTCGCCTGGTAGGCACCGTCGTACGACCACGCCCACGTGTCCACGAACTCATCAAGGTCGCGAACGCACTCCTCGATGTCGCTCGACGCCAGCGATATGTCGTAGATGTCCTCCGACTCGCGCGGGCAGTCCTGCCAGAACGTCCACTCGCCGATCAGGTGCTCTGCTCCTGAGACATTGATCGGGGGACTGACCAGCCAAGACGCCTGGCCGTCGACCATCCTGCCGGAGACGGAGTCCAGCGCTGCCATCCACCAGCCCCTGAGCACCGACTCGCACGTCGGGGTGCGGAACGTCTCCGGGCAGTAGGTTCGCCGGAACACGACGCCAGTCTGTCCAGTGGTCGGGATGTCCTCGTGAGCCCATCCGTTGCCGCCGGGGGACTCGCAGTCGTCGAACCAGCGCGACGTGTCATCGACGGCGAGTTCGAAGTTGTCGAGCTGCCAGGCGCCGTCCCTGAAGGGATGCATCGGAGAGCTGTCGGGCGAATCCTGAGAGGAGTTCGCTCCATCCGATTCCAGTCTGAAGCGGACGGTGACGTCCACTCCGGCGTACGCGCTCATGTCGAGCGACCAGTGGCCGTACGTCACGTGGTCCCAGTCCGTGCTTGTGCCTGGCGTGCCCGCGAACCCGGGATTGTCGAAGGTCGCAAGCGTCACCCATTCGGAAGCGCCTTCAGGCAACACGTCGACGTAGCCGTAGTCGTAGTTGTTCTCGATCGCGAACCGCTGGTCCCACTCGAACGCGACGTTGTCGCCGGGATCGCTCCACACAGAGAGCGGGAACTCCCGCGCGAGGTGGCAGAGCCAGTCGTTCCCATACCCGCGTGGTTGGTCCCAGCAGACGCTCTGGCTCCCGCACCACCACGCACTGTCGCCGAGGTGCGGGAAGCCGCCCGTGCGGATTGTGTCCTTGTGCCAGTAGTTGATGTGACCTAGCGTGCCGCTCATATCGAGCGAAGTCCATCCGGCGTTGTCACCGAGGAGGTCCTCGAAGTCAGCGTCGAAGATCCAGAGGGTGTCCATTGTCCCGGACCGAGAATCGCCGTCGAGGAGTCCGGCGACGTCGCCTCGGATGCCGAAGAGGTCGGCCGGATGTTGAGCTCTGGGGGTGCCCTGGAGTTCTACAGGGATGCGCGACTCGGCGGCTGTGGGGTCGGGCGCCGCGAGTGCCGGGAACGCATGCGCTGCGGCTATCAGGGTAGCGAAGAGAACCAGAGCCACGCCCCCTCGGCGACCCTGTTGCCCAGGGGAATCCCGACGGATCGGGGGCAATCCAGGTACTGCCATGACCGCCTCCTCAGGAGGATGCCGGCCTCCCTGACTGCGGCGTAGTCGCGTCCACCTCTACTTCAAGAGTACGAGTTTCCTGGTCGCCCGGAAGGCGCCCGTGTGTCCGGCGGTCTCCATCTTCACGAAGTAGACCCCGCTCGCGGCGCGCTGGCCGGCATCTGTCGTGCCGTCCCAGGTCACGACTTGGTCGCCGGGCTCGACGGGTCCATCGACGAGCGTCCGCACGACGCGGCCGGTGAGGTCGTAGACGCGTAGCGTCACGTGGCTGTCCGCGGCGACGCTGTACTCAATGACCGTTGCAGGATTGAAGGGATTGGGGCGCGCGTGGCCAAGGTGGTTCGCGAAGATCTCTCCTTCCTCTACGCCGGTCGGAGGACCCGTCGGCGTCTTCCCGAAGTACTCCATGATGTTGGCCATGAGGTCGACGCGGTCGGTGATGCCCGTCACGTACTTGGCGCGTGAGAGCACACTCTCCATCATGTAGGGAAGACCGAAGCCCAGGTTGACAGTCTGGTAGTGGCTCGTCGGGTGCGTGAACGCGACGCCGCCGGGCCACACGGTCAAGTCAGGATTCACGTACTCCACAGCGCGCTCCGCGCCTTCCGCGCCAACTACCGGCTCGATGACATCGAACGAGTCCACGCCGTGAAGAATGCAGGCACCGTCATCATACGTCATGAAGGCGAAGTCACCGGCCGCATCACGGAGCGTCGGGTACTCGCCGCCGACGTCATCCATGATGAACTCGGTGGCAAGCCAGTCGTTCTGGAAGTCCAGGGTTCCCCCGCCCGCGGCGTTGAGCTGGTAGTTGATGTTGTTCCCGGAAAGGAGGAGGTTCCGTTCAGCCCCTGCGCCTGCTTCAGCGAGCCACTGCGTCAAGTGATACTGGTCAACGGTCTTCAGCAAGTAGAGCCGGAAGTTGGCGGCGTTCCAGATGATGGTGTCGTAGTACTTCATGCCGGACGTGTCAGGGCCGTCGGAGAGACCGGTGCTGCTTCCCATGTTACGGACGTCGAACACGTCGAACACGTAGCCCAGAATACCCAGCGCCTCTTCCCAGTAGTACTCGCTTGTGTGGTGGAAGCCGCCGTCCTCGCCCGGCACTGTCCGGTCGTGCTTGTCGACCATGAGGATTCCGGGATTCCCGATGCTCCCGTGAACTGGGAGGACAGTGAACTCGTAGAAGTCGTCCGGAGCGTCCTCAGGCAAAGTGCTTACGGCACCCGTGCTGTCAGTCGCCTCGAAGTAGTACCAGGTCTCGGTCGCCGGTCGGGCGTGATCAACCGGCGGCGGGATCCACCAGTTGTCGCTCCCCGGCTCCCAGGCCTCAAGCGGATATGAGCCCCATGTCTGCCCGGCGTCATCCGAAGCGAGGAGAAACGCGGACGCTATGCCATCTCCGTCGTGGATCCAGATCGACCTGCTGTCGGCGAACACCCCCTCGAGGTCGTACGTGTCGTAAAACTGGTCCCAACCACCGTAGCTCCACTCTGTCGGCGTCGGCTCCCAGCCGATCCTCGACCCCACTCGGTGCCGGTCGAGCACGAAGCCGGTGCCATGACAGCCTTGGGAGTCGGCTTGTCCGGCGACGAGCTCCCAATCGAGCCAGAGCCAGGTCGGGTCCGCGTGATTCCCACGCCAGTCCTCGTGCTCCTCGACCCACTGCGGTCCGCCCCAGTACGGGCCCCACGCCGGCCACATCGGGGTGTATCGCGGCTCCGAGCAGTCGGGCGAACCCGTGTAGTACGCCCACAGTTGGACGAGGCCGCTCGAGCAATACGGCAGGTCTATCCAGGCCTCCCACTCGGAGATCAGCCAGTTCGTTCCGGTCACGTCGATCGGAGGACTGAGAAGCCGCGCGTACTGGCCATCGACCATCGCACCGGTGACCGAGTCGTATGCGGCCATCATCCAGCCGGACCTGCCCTCGAACTCCTCGTAGGATCGTCTGTACGTCACGCCGGTCTGGCCGCTGGCGGGGATATCGTCGTGGACCCAGCCGTTGTCGCCGGGCGATTCGCAGTCGTCAAGGAAGATGAGGTGGACGGGCGATCCGCCCTTGAGTGTGAGGTTATCGAGCTGCCAAGCGCCGTCGAGACATGAGTTCCACGGCGGGTTGTTTTCCGTGTCCTCCGAGGAGTAGGCGCCGTCGGACTCGAACCGGAAGCGAATCGCGATCTCCTGACCGGCGTAGTCGCTCAGGTCCAGGACCACGTGGCCCGGGGCTTCCGGATTCGTCCCGTCCCAGTCCTGCGAGAAGCCCGGCGTGCCGGCGAATCCGGGATTGTCAACCGAGAGGACCGTCGTCCACGTCTGCCCCCCGTCCGTCGACACGTCAGTGTAGCCGTAGTCGTAGTCCTTCTCTATCGCGCACCGCTGATCGAACTCCAGAAGCAGCGTGTCCCCCGGGTCGGTCTCGATCGCGATTTCGGGGAAGGCCCTCGACAGAATCTGAGTCCAGTCGTTCCCGTACCCCCGAGGCTGTCGCCAGCAAGGATCATAGGTACCGCACCACCAGGTGCTGTCGCCGAGGTGTGCGAAGCCGTTGATGCGGATCGTGTCCTTGTGCCAGTAGTTCGGGACTCGGAGCGTGCCGCTCCTGTCCTCGGAGAGCCACCCGGCGTTGTCACCAACGAGGTTTTCGAAGTCCGCGTCGAAGATCCAGAG
>JBDRTQ010000448.1:0-2168 GCA_043823885.1 Candidatus Eiseniibacteriota bacterium
GACTAGCCACGGGCCCCACACGGGGCGTTCTGGTCCAATCGTCACGCGTACTACTTCAGAAGCGTCATCTTGCGGAAGGCGGCCACCCCGCCGGCCTGTAGCCTGGCGAAGTAGATGCCCGAACTCAACTGCCGTCCCAGATCGTCGCGGCCGTCCCAGGTAACCCGGGCAGGGCCGGGAGGCATTGCGCGCTCGACCAGCGTGCGCACCGCTCGTCCCGCCACGTCGTGGAGCGTCAACCTGACGTCTCCGGTACCCTCGGGCACCGTGAACGAGATGCTGGTCAGAGGATTGAAGGGGTTGGGACGGTTCTGTTCGAGGGACAACACGTGGACCACGCCGCCGTCCGCGCCGAGCGGCAGCTCGAGTCCGAACGAATCGATGACGGCTCCCTCGGGGGTCTCGACCTCACATGACAGCTGAGAACCGTCGACATCGACCCTGCAAAAGTGGAACTCAGAAGCGGTCAGAACGATGAACGGGTAGCCCGTGCCCGGCGTCCTGAGAGGGGCCCCTCCACCCCCGGTCGTGATGTGCTCGGTGCCGCTGACGGACGCCCTGGCGTAGTAGTGATTGTGCCCGCCGAACACGATGGCAACCTCATACTGCTCGCAGAGGGGCTGGATGTAGTCCTGCACGGGTATCTCGTTCTCGTGTCCGCCCCCGGAGGACCACCCCGGCTCGTGGAGACAGAAGAACTTCCAGGGCTTGGCCGTGGACGCAAGGTCGTTCTCGATCCACGTCAGCTGCGGCGAACCGGGGCCGTAGCTCACGTACTGATCCACTACCGTGAAGTGACAGGGACCGTAGTCGAACGACCAGTAGCGGTCGGCGACGAAGGGGTACGGGAAGTACTTCTGGAACAGGACTCCGGACCCCTCGTGGTTCCCCATCGCAACCTGCAGGGGAACCGTGCTCAGGAAGTCCTGGATGCCTGTGTAGACGGGGTCGAAGAACTGCAGGTCCCAGTGGCTCTCGAGATTCCCGTCGGTGACGAGGTCCCCGGCGTTGAGAGCGATCGTCTGATACTCGGGATCGGCCGTGTACGTACCGACCATGGCCTGCGCTACAGCATCGTGGTCCGCGGGGTAGGTTCTCGTGTCGCCGTAGGCGAAGAACTTGACCTGCGTGGCGTCCTCTTCGGGTGCGGCTCGGAACGTGCCGGTGTGGACTTCGGGCCCGGCAGTGACCCGGTAGTAGCAGATGGTCCCCGGAGCGAGCCCGGTGATCGAGAAGGCGTGCTGGTGGTCGGTCCCGTACTCGAACGTCGTGTCTGCTCCAGTCGAGTAGAGCGTGTCCGGACCCCACTCGATGGCGCATTGGTCCGTGGCATAGAGCTGCCAGTGGACGTCCATCTCGGTGTTGACTCCCGGGTAGATTAGATACGGGGCCTTGCGCGTGATGGGCGGGCGGCCGCCAGAGCAGAGGGAGCGCCCACCGAGATCAGAGCACAGACGATCAGCGCCAATGCCGCGGCCGCCGCGAGCTTCTTGCCTGGCACGCCTGCTTCCTTTCGATGACCGCGCCGCGGGCGACGTGCGTCCGCGAGACGGGTGGGAAGATTGTCATGGGATTCGGCACATTATAACGCAAGTAATGCGACACGTCAGGCCACTCCCGACCGGACGCGCCTTCGCCTGCTCCAGGCGCGGCCTTCGGGCAGCCGCAGGCAGTTGACGCCGGACCGTCGCGGGATGGACCTACTGCAGGTACCCCAGGCTCCTGAGCCGCTTGATGCTTTCCTCGGTCTGAGACGAATCGAACAGGGACGGCAGCGGCCGCGCGCTATCTGTCCAGTCGCTCAGGCGGGTGCGCAGGTCCGCAGCGGCCTCGGAGGTCTCACGGGAGGGGGCGGCCAGCAGGTCCGCCGTCTCGCGAGGGTCCGCGAAGACGTCGAACATCTCCTCCGTACCCTCGTACGGTGTCGAGATGAACTTGAGGCTCCCCTCGCGGATGCAACGGGCCTTGCGGATGTTCGCCCACCTGGGGTCCGTCTCAGCAGAAGACCTGGGCTTGGTGGCCTCACCGAAGCGAGCCCGCTGAGCTGCGTCCTTCACGCCCCGCCGAAGTGGGATGAACTCGCCGTCGATCCCATCGGGCGACTCGAGACCGGCCAGTCCGAGCAGAGTCGGCATCACGTCTATGCTCGCGACGAGTTCGTCCGCGCG